>NZ_JBIUWQ010000063.1:0-6848 GCF_044743525.1 Pseudomonas sp. NPDC087598
CCCTGGTTCGCTTCCTGGCGAACCGGGGCACGTCGTTTGCCGTGGCCGATACGCGGGAAAATCCACCGGAACTGGCCACGCTCAAGCGTGACTATCCGCACGTGGAAGTGCGTTGTGGCGAGCTGGACGTCGAATTCCTGTGCCGTGCCGACGAGCTCTACGTGAGCCCCGGCCTGGCGCTGGCGACCCCGGCCCTGCAAGCCGCTGCCGCTCGTGGCGTGAAACTGTCCGGCGACATCGAGCTGTTCGCGCGTAACGCGCAGGCGCCGATCGTGGCTATCAGCGGTTCCAACGCGAAAAGCACCGTCACCACCCTGGTCGGCGAAATGGCGGCTGCGGCCGGCAAGCGCGTGGCAGTGGGTGGCAACCTCGGCACCCCGGCGCTGGACCTGCTCAGCGACGACGTCGAGCTGTACGTGATGGAACTGTCGAGCTTCCAGCTGGAAACCACCGACCAGCTCAACGCGGAAGTGGCGACCGTGCTGAACATCAGCGAAGACCACATGGATCGCTACAGCGGCCTGCCGGCGTATCACTTGGCCAAACACCGGATCTTCCGTGGCGCGAAGCAGTTCGTGGTCAACCGTCAGGATGCGCTGAGCCGCCCGCTGATGGGTGAGGGCCAGCCGTGCTGGACCTTCGGCCTGACCAAACCGGATTTCAAGGCATTCGGTATTCGCGAAGAAGACGGCGAGAAGTACCTCGCCTTCGAATTCCAGAACCTGATGCCAGTGCGTGAATTGAAGATTCGCGGCGCGCATAACCAGTCCAACGCCCTCGCGGCGCTGGCGCTCGGTCATGCAGTGGGCCTGCCGTTCGACGCCATGCTGTCGGCGCTGCGCACGTTTGCCGGTCTGGAGCATCGCTGCCAGTGGGTGCGTGATCTCGACGGCGTCGCTTACTACAACGACTCCAAAGCCACCAACGTTGGTGCCGCGCTGGCGGCCATCGAAGGTTTGGGCGCGGACATCGACGGCAAGGTCATCCTGATCGCCGGCGGCGATGGCAAGGGTGCCGAATTCAACGATCTGCGTGATCCGGTGGCGGCCAACTGCCGCGCCGTGATCCTGATGGGCCGCGACTCCGACAAGATCGGCGAGGCCATCGGTGATGCCGTGCCGCTGATTCGTGCGACATCGCTGGTCGACGCTGTCGCGCAATGCCGCGCCGCCGCCCAACCGGGTGACGTGGTGCTGCTGTCGCCGGCCTGCGCCAGTTTCGACATGTTCAAGAATTACGAAGACCGTGGTCACCAGTTCGTCCGCGCTGTGGAGGATCTGGCATGAGCCTGCGAAATATCATCAAGCCGTATCCGTCGCCGATCATTACCGGGCGCGGCATCGACCTCGACTTCCCGATGCTCGCCGGTTGCCTGGCATTGCTCGGCCTGGGCTTGATCATGATCGCTTCGGCGTCCACCGAAGTCGCGGCAGCACAGTCGGGCAGTCCGCTGTACTACATGATTCGCCACCTTATTTATGTGGTGCTGGGACTGGGCGCGTGCATCGTCACCATGATGATTCCGATCGCCACCTGGCAGCGTCTCGGCTGGTTGATGCTGATTGGGGCATTCGGGCTGTTGGTGATGGTGATCATCCCGGGCATCGGCCGCGAAGTGAACGGCTCGATGCGCTGGATCGGATTCAGCTTCTTCAACGTGCAGCCGTCCGAAATCGCCAAAGTGTTCGTGGTGATCTACCTCGCCGGTTATCTGGTGCGGCGTCAGAAAGAGGTGCGCGAGAGCTGGATGGGCTTCTTCAAGCCGTTCATCGTGCTGCTGCCGATGGCCGGCCTGTTGCTGATGGAGCCGGACTTCGGTGCCACCGTGGTGATGATGGGTGCTGCGGCGGCGATGCTGTTCCTTGGCGGGGTCGGCTTGTTCCGTTTCTCGCTGATGGTGGTGTTGGCCGTCGGGGCCGTGGTCCTGCTGATTCAGATGCAACCTTACCGGATGGCACGTCTGACCAACTTCGCCGACCCGTGGGCCGACCAGTTCGGCGCCGGTTATCAGTTGTCGCAAGCCTTGATCGCGTTCGGTCGCGGTGAATGGCTGGGCGTAGGCCTGGGCAACAGCGTGCAGAAGCAGTTCTACCTGCCGGAAGCCCATACCGACTTCGTGTTCTCGGTTCTGGCTGAAGAACTCGGTGCGGTCGGTTCGCTGTGCACCGTGGCGCTGTTCGTGTTCGTGTGTATTCGCGGCATGTACATCGGCTTGTGGGCCGAGAAGGCCAAGCAGTTCTTTGCTGCTTATGTGGCTTACGGCCTGTCGTTCCTGTGGATCGGTCAATTCCTGATCAACATCGGGGTGAACGTCGGCCTGTTGCCAACCAAGGGCCTGACCCTGCCATTCCTCAGTTATGGCGGCAGCTCGTTGGTGATCTGCTGCGCCTGTCTCGGCTTGTTGCTGAGGATTGAGTGGGAGAGTCGAACCCACCTCGGCAGTGAAGAAATGGAATTCCATGAGAGCGACTTCGCCGAGGAGCCGAATCATGGGCGCTAACGTATTGATCATGGCCGGCGGAACCGGCGGCCACGTGTTCCCGGCGCTGGCCTGTGCCCGCGAGTTTCAGGCGCGCGGCTACACCGTGCACTGGCTCGGCACGCCACGCGGAATCGAAAACGAACTGGTGCCAGCCGCAGGGCTGGAACTGCACCGGATCAATGCCACCGGCCTGCGCGGCAAGGGCAAGCTGTCGCTGCTCAAGGCTCCGTTCATGCTGCTGAAATCGGTGTGGCAGGCGCGGGCGATCATTCGTCGATTGAAGCCGGTGTGTGTGGTCGGCTTCGGTGGTTATGTGACTGGCCCCGGTGGCCTTGCCGCGAAACTGGCCGGCGTGCCGGTGATCGTTCACGAGCAGAACGCCGTCGCTGGCACCGCCAATCGGTTGCTGGTGCCGTTCGCCGCCCGGGTGTGTGAAGCGTTCCCCGACACCTTTACTCTGTCGGACACCCGCCGTACCACCGGAAACCCGGTGCGCAGCGAGCTGTTCCTCGAAACATCGCGACCTGCTCTGGCCGGTCGCAAAGCGCGTTTGCTGATCCTCGGCGGAAGCCTGGGCGCAGAACCGTTGAACAAGTTGCTGCCTGAAGCCCTGGCCCAAGTCGCTGCCGATTTGCGTCCGGAAGTGTTTCATCAGGCCGGCAAAAACCACGATGAAGTGACTGCAGAGCGCTACCGCGCCGCCGGCGTCGATGCGCAGGTGCAGCCGTTCATCAAAGACATGGCCCAGGCCTATGGCTGGGCTGACCTGGTGGTGTGCCGCGCAGGCGCGTTGACCATCAGTGAGCTGGCTGCCGCCGGTCTGCCTTCGATGCTGGTGCCTTTGCCCCACGCGATCGACGATCACCAGACCCGCAACGCCGATTATTTGGCCCGCGAAGGTGCTGCCTTCCTGATGCCGCAAAGAACGACTGGTGCCGCGGACCTTGCCGCGCGCCTGACAGAGGTCTTGATGCAACCGCAACGACTCGAAGCAATGGCCCAAGCGGCCCGCCGTCTGGCGAAACCCGATGCCACCCGTAGCGTGGTCGATACCTGTCTGGAGGTGGCCCATGGTTGAGAATCAGAAAGCCATGCCGCAACCGGAAATGCGCCGCATCCGTCGCATCCACTTCGTCGGCATCGGCGGCGTGGGCATGTGCGGCATTGCCGAAGTGTTGTTGAACCTGGGCTATGAAGTGTCCGGTTCCGACCTGAAAGCTTCGCCGGTGACCGAGCGTCTGGAATCGTTCGGCGCGCACATCTTCATCGGCCACCGTGCCGAAAACGCCGCGACCGCCGATGTATTGGTGGTGTCGAGCGCTGTAAATACTTCCAACCCGGAAGTGGCGACTGCGCTGGAGCGCCGTATTCCGGTAGTGCCGCGTGCCGAGATGCTCGCTGAGCTGATGCGCTATCGCCACGGCATCGCCGTCGCCGGTACCCACGGCAAAACCACCACCACCAGCCTGATCGCTTCGGTGTTCGCCGCCGGTGGCCTGGACCCGACCTTCGTTATCGGTGGCCGCCTGAACGCTGCGGGCACCAATGCCCAGCTCGGCACCAGCCGTTACCTGATCGCTGAAGCCGACGAAAGCGATGCGAGCTTCCTGCATCTGCAACCGCTGGTGGCCGTGGTCACCAATATCGACGCCGACCACATGGCGACCTACGACGGTGACTTCAACAAGCTGAAGAAAACCTTCGTCGAGTTCCTGCACAACCTGCCGTTCTACGGTTTGGCGGTGATGTGCCTGGACGATCCGGTGGTGCGCGAAATTCTCCCGCTGGTCAAACGTCCGACCGTGACCTACGGCTTCAGCGAAGACGCCGATGTGCGCGCAATCAATGTGCGTCAACAAGGCATGCAGACCTTCTTCACCGTGCTGCGCCCGGATCGTGAGCCGTTGGACGTGTCCGTGAACATGCCGGGCAACCACAACGTGCTCAACTCGCTGGCGACCATTTGCATCGCCACCGACGAAGGCGTCAGCGATGAAGCCATCGTTCAGGGCCTGTCCGGGTTCCAGGGCGTTGGTCGACGCTTCCAGGTCTACGGCGAACTGCCGGTGGACGGCGGCAACGTGATGCTCGTCGACGACTACGGTCACCACCCGACCGAAGTCGCTGCCGTAATCAAAGCCGTACGCGGTGGCTGGCCGGAGCGCCGTCTGGTGATGGTTTACCAGCCGCACCGTTACAGCCGCACCCGCGACCTGTACGACGATTTCGTCAATGTATTGGCCGATGCCAACGTGCTGCTGCTGATGGAAGTCTATCCGGCCGGCGAAGAGACGATCCCGGGCGCCGACAGCCGCAAGCTGTGCAACAGCATCCGCCAGCGCGGTCAGCTCGACCCGATCTACATCGAGCGTGGCGTCGACCTGGCACCGCTGGTCAAGCCGCTGCTGCGTGCCGGCGACATCCTGCTGTGTCAGGGCGCTGGTGATATCGGCGGTCTCGCGCCGAAGCTGTTGAAAAGTGAATTGTTCGCTGGCGCCGTGGCGGCGTCGGTCGAGGGGAAGTTGAAATGACTGCTGCCTACGCCAAGCTGTTTTCCACTGTCGCGCCGAAAGACTTCGGCCGCGTTGCCGTGCTCTTCGGCGGTTTGAGTGCCGAGCGTGAGGTTTCTCTGAAATCCGGTAACGCCGTGCTCGAAGCGCTGCAAAGCGCTGGCGTGGACGCGTTCGGCATCGACGTCGGCGCCGATATTCTGCAGCGTCTGCTGAGTGAAAAAATCGACCGCGCGTTCATCATTCTCCACGGCCGTGGCGGTGAAGACGGCAGCATGCAGGGCCTGCTCGAAGTCGCCGGGATCCCCTACACCGGCAGCGGCATTCTCGCGTCCGCACTGGCGATGGACAAATTGCGCACCAAGCAGGTCTGGCACAGCCTCGGGATTCCGACGCCGCGTCACGCCGTGCTGTGCAGCGAAGCCGATTGTATTTCCGCGGCGACGGAACTGGGCTTCCCTTTGATCGTCAAACCGGCCCATGAAGGTTCAAGTATCGGGATGGCCAAAGTGAGTTCTGCGTCCGAGTTGATCGACGCATGGAAAGCGGCCAGTACCTACGATTCGCAAGTCTTGGTTGAGCAATGGATTCAAGGTCCGGAGTTCACCATCGCCACCCTGCGTGACCAGGTGTTGCCTCCGATTGCCCTGGGTACACCGCACACGTTCTACGACTACGACGCCAAGTACATCGCCAACGATACCCAGTACCGCGTTCCGTGCGGGCTGGATGCCGCCAAGGAAAAAGAGCTCATGGAACTCACGGCCAAGGCCAGTGAGGCGCTGGGTATTGCCGGTTGGGGCAGGGCGGATGTGATGCAGGACGCCGACGGGCAGTTCTGGTTCCTGGAAGTCAACACCGCACCGGGCATGACCGATCACAGTCTGGTACCGATGGCGGCCAAGGCTGCCGGTCTGGATTTCCAGCAACTGGTTTTGGCCATTCTGGCCGCCAGTGTTGAAGACGCTAGAGGTTAAGACGATGCAAGGCGCTCAGCTTAGACATCAGCCACCCGCACCCGGTCGCAAGCCGGTGCCGCGGGGTGCCAGCCGAATGGTGGCCAAAGAGCCGATGTCCGCGCGCCTGCCGAAAGCCAATTTCGGCTTTCTGAAAAGCCTGTTCTGGCCGGTACTGCTGGTGGTGCTCGGGTTCGGTACTTACGAAGGCGCGCAGCGTTTGCTGCCGTACGCCGACCGGCCGATCACCAAGATCGCCGTGCAGGGCGACCTGAGCTACATCAGCCAGCAAGCGGTGCAGCAGCGAATCGCCCCGTACGTGGCGTCGAGCTTCTTCACTATCGACCTGGCGGGCATGCGCACCGAGCTTGAGCAGATGCCGTGGATCGCCCACGCCGAAGTGCGCCGGGTCTGGCCGGATCAAGTGGTGATCCGCCTCGAAGAACAACTGCCGGTGGCCCGTTGGGGCGACGAGTCGTTGCTTAACAACCAGGGCCAGGCGTTTACGCCCAAGGAACTGGCTAACTACGAACACCTGCCACAGCTGTTCGGCCCACAACGGGCTCAACAGCAAGTAATGCAGCAGTATCAGGTGCTGAGCCAGATGCTGCGGCCGTTGGGCTTCTCGATTGCACGCCTGGAACTGCGTGAACGCGGGAGTTGGTTCCTGACCACCGGTGCCGGCAGTTCCGGCCCCGGCATCGAGTTGCTGCTGGGACGCGGCAACCTGGTGGAAAAGATGCGCCGCTTTATCGCCATCTATGACAAGACGCTTAAAGACCAGATTACGAACATTGCGCGCATCGATCTGCGCTACGCCAACGGCCTCGCTGTTGGCTGGCGGGAACCTGTAGCGCCGACGACAGCCCAACCCGCTGTCGCAAAGAATTAAGAAGAGGC
>NZ_JBIUWQ010000063.1:6858-35175 GCF_044743525.1 Pseudomonas sp. NPDC087598
ACGTGCAAAGCGGCAAAATGATCGTCGGTCTCGATATCGGCACCTCCAAGGTGGTGGCGCTGGTCGGCGAGGTTTCCGACGACGGCTCGCTGGAAATCGTCGGGATCGGTACCCATCCGTCCCGTGGCCTGAAGAAGGGCGTGGTGGTCAACATCGAGTCCACCGTGCAATCGATCCAGCGCGCGATCGAAGAAGCCCAACTGATGGCGGGCTGCCGCATTCACTCGGCGTTCGTCGGCGTGGCGGGCAATCACATCCGCAGCCTGAACTCCCACGGCATCGTCGCGATCCGTGATCGCGAAGTCAGCTCGGCTGACCTCGAGCGCGTTCTTGACGCCGCTCAGGCCGTGGCGATCCCGGCTGACCAGCGCGTGCTGCACACCCTGCCGCAGGATTACGTGATCGATAACCAGGAAGGCGTTCGCGAGCCACTGGGGATGTCCGGCGTGCGTCTGGAAGCCAAGGTTCACGTAGTGACCTGCGCCGTCAACGCCGCGCAGAACATTGAAAAATGCGTGCGTCGCTGCGGTCTGGAAATCGACGACATCATTCTCGAGCAACTGGCCTCGGCCTACTCGGTACTGACCGACGACGAGAAAGAACTGGGCGTGTGTCTCGTCGACATCGGCGGCGGCACCACCGACATCGCGATCTTCACCGAAGGCGCGATCCGCCATACCGCAGTGATCCCGATTGCCGGTGATCAAGTGACCAACGATATCGCCATGGCGTTGCGCACTCCGACCCAGTACGCCGAAGAGATCAAGATCCGTTACGCCTGCGCCCTGGCCAAACTGGCTGGCGCCGGCGAAACCATCAAGGTGCCAAGCGTTGGCGACCGTCCACCGCGTGAACTGTCGCGTCAGGCCCTGGCCGAAGTGGTCGAGCCGCGTTACGACGAACTGTTCACCCTGATCCAGGCCGAACTGCGTCGCAGCGGCTACGAAGACCTGATCCCGGCCGGCATCGTCCTGACCGGCGGCACGTCGAAGATGGAAGGCGCTACTGAGCTGGCCGAAGAAATCTTCCACATGCCAGTACGCCTTGGCGTTCCACATGGCGTGAAAGGTCTGGATGACGTGGTGCGCAACCCGATTTATTCCACTGGCGTTGGCTTGTTGATGTACGGCCTGCAAAAGCAGTCCGACGGGGTTTCGTTCTCCGGCATCGGCAGCCGCGACAGCTACAGCAGCGAAGAGCCACAGGCGCCGCTGCTCGACCGACTGAAGAAGTGGGTCCAAGGCAATTTCTGAAGATTTACCGCAACACCGCAACAAAAAGCAGTAGGCGAAAAAACTAGAGAATGTAAGGAGAGGGAAAATGTTCGAACTCGTAGACAACATCCCCGCAAGCCCGGTAATCAAAGTTATCGGTGTTGGCGGTGGCGGCGGCAACGCTGTCAATCATATGGTCAAGAGCAACATCGAAGGCGTCGAATTCATCTGCGCCAACACTGATGCTCAAGCGCTGAAAAACATCGGCGCGCGCACCATCCTGCAACTGGGTACCGGCGTGACCAAAGGTCTCGGCGCTGGCGCCAACCCTGAAGTAGGTCGTCAGGCCGCTCTCGAAGACCGTGAGCGCATTGCCGAAGTCCTGCAGGGCACCAACATGGTGTTCATCACCACCGGCATGGGCGGCGGTACCGGTACCGGTGCTGCGCCGATCATCGCCGAAGTGGCCAAGGAAATGGGCATCCTGACCGTTGCGGTCGTGACCCGTCCGTTCCCGTTCGAAGGCCGCAAGCGTATGCAGATCGCCGACGAAGGCATCCGCATGCTCTCCGAAAGCGTCGACTCGTTGATCACCATTCCCAACGAGAAACTGCTGACCATCCTCGGTAAAGACGCCAGCCTGCTGTCGGCTTTCGCCAAGGCTGACGATGTACTGGCCGGTGCCGTGCGCGGTATCTCCGACATCATCACCCGTCCGCGCAAGATCAACGTCGACTTCGCCGACGTACGCACCGTGATGAGCGAAATGGGCATGGCGATGATGGGCACTGGCTGCGCCAGCGGTCCGAACCGTGCACGTGAAGCCACTGAAGCTGCCATTCGTAACCCGCTGCTGGAAGACGTGAACCTGCAAGGCGCACGCGGCATCCTGGTGAACATCACCGCCGGTCCTGACCTGTCCCTGGGTGAGTACTCCGACGTGGGTAGCATCATCGAAGCCTTCGCTTCCGAACACGCGATGGTCAAGGTCGGTACCGTTATCGATCCGGACATGCGCGACGAGCTGCACGTAACTGTGGTTGCCACGGGTCTGGGCGCGAAAATCGAGAAGCCTGTAAAGGTCATCGACAACACCGTTCACACCTCCATGGCTTCGGCTCAGGTGCAGCAACCGGCTCCGTCCCGTCAGGAAGCGCCAGCGGTGAACTACCGTGATCTGGACCGTCCGACCGTCATGCGCAACCAGGCTCAGGCCGGTGCTGCGGCTGCCGCGAAGATGAATCCGCAAGATGACCTGGACTACCTGGACATCCCGGCTTTCCTGCGTCGTCAGGCCGATTGATGGAATGTATCAGGGCTATGAAGGTGATTGGTGTTCAGCAAAGGCATGGTCTGCTATCATCGCCAGCCTTTGTTGATACCAGTTCGCAATTTGCGCTGAAGCGGCCCAAGCCATGATTAAACAACGCACACTGAAAAATATTATCCGTGCCACAGGTGTAGGCCTGCACTCCGGTGAGAAGGTCTATCTGACCCTCAAGCCTGCGCCTGTCGACACTGGCATTGTGTTTTGTCGCGCTGACCTCGACCCTGTGGTGCAGATTCCTGCCCGCGCGGAAAACGTCGGTGAAACCACTATGTCGACGACGCTGATCAATGGCGACGTCAAAGTGGACACGGTAGAGCACTTGCTCTCGGCCATGGCTGGCCTGGGCATCGATAACGCCTACGTCGAGCTCTCCGCGTCCGAAGTCCCGATCATGGATGGCAGCGCTGGACCCTTCGTATTCCTGATTCAATCGGCTGGCCTGGAAGAACAGGACGCCCCCAAGAAATTCATCCGCATCCTGCGTGAAGTGACAGTGGAAGACGGCGACAAGCGCGCCACTTTCGTCCCTTTCGAAGGATTCAAGGTGAGCTTCGAGATCGATTTCGATCACCCGGTATTCCGGGACCGCACCCAAAGTGCAAGCGTGGATTTTTCCAGCACTTCGTTCGTAAAAGAAGTCAGCCGCGCGCGTACTTTTGGTTTCATGAGTGATATCGAGTACCTGCGCAAGCACAACCTCGCACTCGGCGGCAGCGTTGAAAACGCAATCGTGGTCGATGCCGATGGTGTACTGAACGAAGACGGCCTTCGCTATGAGGACGAATTCGTGAAGCACAAAATCCTCGATGCCATTGGTGACCTGTACCTGCTGGGTAACAGCCTGATTGGTGAGTTCAAAGGCTTCAAGTCCGGTCATGCACTGAACAACCAGCTGCTGCGCAAGTTGATTGAGCAGACAGATGCGTGGGAAGTCGTGACGTTCGAAGACGCCAGCACTGCACCGATCTCTTACATGCGCCCTGTTGCGGCCGTGTAAGTAAAAAACCTCTCTAGTTTTTTGAAGGCCATCCTCGGATGGCCTTTTTTTATGCCTTTTTAAAGATCAAAAGATCGCAGCCTTCGGCAGCTCCTACAGGGGGACGCATTCCAAATGTAGGAGCTGCCGAAGGCTGCGATCTTTTGATCTTAAGAAACAACCACTCGATTACGCCCACCTTCCTTGGCCTGATACAACGCCTTGTCCGCCGCAAACAACAACTGCTCCAGCGTCATCTCACTCGTCGTTGTCCACGTAGCGATGCCAATACTCACGGTCATCGGCAACTCGGCCCCGTCGACTAATGGCAATTGCTCCACAGCCTGACGGATGTGCTCGGCAATCTGCTGTGCCCCGTGGCTGTCGGTCTCGGCCAGAATCACCGAAAACTCCTCACCACCGTAACGTGCGACCAGATCCGCCGGTCGTCGCACATTCTCGGTAATGACCTGGGCCAGCCTCTTCAATGCGTGATCGCCGGCCTGATGCCCATGACGGTCATTGAACGCCTTGAAGTGATCGGCATCGATCATCATCACCGAAAGTGGTTTACCCGAGCGCTGGGCGCGGAACCATTCGTGGCGCAGTGATTGATCGAGCATCCGCCTATTGGCCACGCCGGTCAGCGCATCGGTCGCGGCCAGTTGCGCCAGTTCGTGCTCGGCGCGTTGGCGCAAGCGCAGTTCCCGAGCGAGCAGCCATGTGAGCCAGAGCAGGCCAAGACACAGCACGCCGGTCGCACCACTGATCAGCAACGCCGTGCGCCGCCAGGTGCCGAATACCTCATCGCTGGATAACGCGACGATGACCGTCAGCGGTAAATTGCCCACCCGCGAATAGGTGTAGAGCCGTTGCTGATGATCGATGCTGGACACGCTGTTGAAGCTGCCATTACCGTCACTGTCACGCAGGATCCGCACCACGTTGGGCCGGTTGCCGAAGCTTTTGCCAATGGCGTCGCTTTGCAGATAAGGCTTCTGCGCCAGCAGGATGCCGTCGTTGTCGATGATGTTAAGGGTACTGTCGTTGCCGATATCGAGGCTGTTGAACAACTGGTCGAAGTAGTCGAGCTTCAGTGACGCCACGGCCACGCCGGCGAATTCACCGGTGTCCGTGGAAATGCGCCGGCTGAAGCTGATGCGCCACTGATTGGCTTCATCGCAATCGCAGCGGGTCTTGAACGGACGGCTGATGAACATGCCGACGTCGCGGTTGAAGGCGTGAGCGAGAAAGTAGTCGCGGTCGGCGAAATTGCCTGGTTTTGGCTCGATCCGCGAGGAATCTGCGATCACATCGCCGTGCTTGTCGAGCAACAGGATGTCGCCCTTGAAGCGCGCGGTGGTCGAACGGTCGAACAGCGCCAGATGGCGGATCTGTGGGGTTACGTCGCGCAAGTCGTCGCGCTGCGAGGCAGCAATCAGGCCTTGCAGCGTCAGATCGTACAGCTCCACGGTGCGCAACACGTCGGCGTCGATCAATTGCGCAATGGTGGTGGCGCTGCGAGTGGCCGACTCCTGAGCGCTGGCGTGCTCACGAATCAGCAGGAAAGTGACAATGCACACGATCGCGAGCACGCTCAGCAGACTGCCGGAGACCAACAGTATTTCGGGGCGTCCGGTCTTGCCCGCAGCGGGTGGGGTACGGCTCGCGATCATGATGGGTTATCGGTTAGGGGATTTTGTAAGCTTAGTTGTAAACGCCTGAAGCATTTGTGGCGAGGGAGCTTGCTCCCGCTGGGTCGCGAAGCGGCCCCTCTTTATAGAAGCAGGGGCCTGCTGCGCAGTCCAGCGGGAGCAAGCTCCCTCGCCACAGGTTCAGCGTCAACTGACGGGTGTCTTCAGACTAGTGCCGATCTTAGAAGACGTTGATCGGGTAGTCGATGATCACGCGGTATTCATCTGTATCTGAATCGATCACGCCGTAACCATTGCCGCCGCGGTTGGTGGCCCATTGCAGGCGCACTGCCAGATTTTTGGCCTGACCGCTTTGTACCACGTACTTCAAGTCGAGGTCGCGCTCCCAGTGCTTGGCGTTGTGTCCATCGGCGCTGTACCAGTTGGCGTAGCCCTTGCTCTGCGGGTCAACCTTGGTCAGGTCAACCGTGCCCCGCGAGTAGGACACCGCCGACGTCAGTCCCGGTACGCCGACACCGGCAAAGTCGTAGGCGTACTTGAGTTTCCACGAACGCTCGTTCGGGCCGTTGAAGTCCGAATACTGCTGCGAGTTGTCGAGGTAAACGCTGTCGCCCTGGCTGATGTAGTCGAATGGCGTGTTGCCGTTGACCCGTTGGTACGCGGCAGTGACGCTGTGGCTGCCGACACCGACGGTGAAGTGCACGCTGTAAGTGTTGTTGTCGATGTCGCCGAGCAGCGCATCGCCGGTGTCCTGGGTGTGATAGAAGTGCAGGCCCGGGTTGAGGCTGACCAGATCGTTCAACTGCCAGGTGTAATCCAGGTCGTAGTAGTACTGGTTCCAGATGTCCTTGAGTTCGGCGGCGTACAGATTGCTGGTCAGGCCTTCGACACCGCTCCACGACACGCCGACCCAATTCAGGTGCCGGCTTTTGTCGCCATCGGCCAACGTCCCGTATGACGTGCCGATACGCTGGTGACCGCTCTGGTTGTATGGCTTGGTGAAACTGGCCTGACCGCCTTCGATCAACCAGCCGTCGAAGCTGTGGTTGGTCAGACTGACGCCACGAAAGGTCTGCGGCAGCATGCGGCTGTCACCGCCGGCGATTACCGGATTGGTCAGGAACAGGTCACCGGCCTTCAGCTCAGTGTCGAACGCGCGCATTTTCAACGTCCCGCCCGCTGTCGAAAAGGACCCCGGCGCCTTACCGTTGCCATCGCTGATCGGCAGGATACTGGAGCCGTCCGTCCCGCCACCACCGTCGAGTTTCAGCCCAAGCATCGCATGGGCATCCAGGCCTAAGCCGACCGTGCCTTCGGTGTAACCTGACTGGAAGATGCCAAGAAAACCCTGGCCCCACTCGATGTTGTCGTCCGTCTGCTGCAGACGGTTGCGATTCATGTAGTAGTTGCGGGCGTTGAGGTTGAGGCTCGAGCCTGCGACGAAACCTGCTGGCGCGGGTTCATCAGCGTGAACGGAGGGGGCAATCGTTGCGGCAATTGCAATGAACAGCGGAGTAAAACGGACTGGGTAACGCACGTGCGGTAAAGCTCCTTGGGTCAACTGACACTTCAATGTATTGAGGTGCATGATGTTTCTTGTTGTTACAGACGAACCAAACGGCTTTCACACCACAACGAAAAAAGGCCGCTGAACATCAGCGGCCTGGAATGACGACGGTTGAACGGGAAGAGCCAAACAACCGCGTCGAGGGAAACGTTTGAGCGGTGTGCGACTCAGCTGTCTTTCTCGGACGCTTGAGTCTGGGAAGTGGCAGCCTGAGGGGCTTGCGTGGCGTCTTGAGCCTTGGCCATCACTTCTGCCTGATGCTGATCGAATGCCTGAGCGCGAGCGACATTTTGCGCTACGAACGACTGCGATTCTTCAGCCATCGCCATCGGCGACAGGATCAATGAGGACAAAACGAAAGCGCTGGCAATACCCATACTGTTGGACATTCTGAAAACCTTCTCGCTTGGCGAGTGCTGTTTGGTGCTGGCAAAGATAAGGTTGCCGGGCGTTGGGAAACAGCGTGATTTTCATAAATGACTGTTACAGCAAAAGCAAAGATCATTCCCTTGCAAACTCCAGATTCTGCCTGGCTGGACTGGAACCTGTGGCGAGGGAGCTTGCTCCCGCTCGGCTGCGCAGCAGTCGCAAAATCTGAGCGCGGGGTTTGATAGAAGGAAAGCGAGGGCCGCTTCGCAGCCCAGCGGGAGCAAGCTCCCTCGCCACAGGGGTTTCGCTTATCAGTTAAACCGGGAGATGAATCCCAAACGTATTCATCCCGCGATCACTCCTCACAAACACATCCCCACCATGCATCAGCGCAATCGCCTTGACGATCGCCAGCCCCAAGCCATGGTTATTGCCACTATTACTGCGCGACGCATCGACCCGGTAAAACCGCTCGAACAACCGTGGCAAATGCTCATTGGCAATCGGCGAGCCTGGGTTGCTCACGCCGATGCTGACCTGCTGCCCTTGCTCCTCGATCCGCACTTCGATGACCTGGCCCGGAGCCGTGTGCTGCACGGCGTTGCTCAGCAGATTGATCAACGCCCGACGCAGATGCGCAACCTCGATCTGCACCTGCGCATCGCCGCTGACCTGCACCTGCACCTGCGCATCTTCGAGAATGAAATCCAGGTATTCCAGCGTGGTCGCCACTTCATCAGCCAGCGACGTGGACGTCAGTTTGGTCGCCTTGTTGCCCTGATCGGCACTGGCCAGAAACAGCATGTCGTTGATGATCGAGCGCAGCCGTTCCAGCTCTTCGAGATTGGATTGCAGCACTTCGAAATAGTGTTCAGCCGAACGCCCGCGGGTCAGCGCCACCTGAGTCTGGCCGATCAGATTGGTAAGCGGCGAACGCAGTTCATGAGCGACGTCGGCGTTGAACGATTCCAGCCGCGAGTAGGCCTGTTCAACCCGTTCCAGCGTCGAGTTGAACGAGTCGACAAACTGCGCAAGCTCCGGCGGCAGCGGCGACAGACGCAAGCGCCCGGCCCGTAGCGGCGGCGCGAGGCGTTGCGCTTCGTGGGACAGTTTGATCAGCGGTTTGAGGCCTATACGAGCAACCCAGTAACCCAGCGCCGAAGCCATCAACACACCGATAATCGCCAGCCCGATCAGCGCGATCAGCAGGTTGTGCTGAGTCTCGTGAAAGGTCTCGGTATCGATGCCGATCATGAAGCGCAGCGGTGGGCGCTGATCCTTGGCGGGCAGTTCGGTGAGCAACACTTTCAGCGGATAGGGATGGTCGGGCAGTTGCAAGTCATGCATGCCCAGCGAGCCTTGGGAAAAGGCACGAATTTGCGCATCCGGCGCACCGTATTCGTAACCCGGATCACCGCTAACCACCCAGAACCGAATGCGTTTGTCCTCTTCGCCAAGCAGCTTCAACTTGGCGTTGATCTTTACCCAATGCTCCGGCGTGCCGAAGCGATTGAGCGCCGATTCGAGCACGCTGTAGCGCGCATCCAGTTCTGCTTCCGGCAACAAGCCCAAGCCTTTGTCCACCTGCTGATACAGCGCGCCGCCGATCAACAGAAACACCAGCAACGCTACCAGTGTGAACATCCCGCTCAAGCGCAGCGCAATCGAGTTACTGGACACCACGGCTCTCCAGCACATAACCCATGCCGCGAATGGTGTGCAGCAGTTTCTCGTCGAACGGCCCGTCGAGCTTGGCGCGCAAGCGCTTGATCGCGACCTCGACGACATTGGCGTCGCTGTCGAAATTGATGTCCCAGACCATTTCGGCGATGGCGGTTTTCGATAGGATTTCACCCTGACGCCGCGCCAATACGCTGAGCAGCGAGAACTCTTTCGCGGTCAGGTCCAGTCGCGTACCGGCGCGGGTAGCCTTGCGGCTGATCAAATCTATCCACAGGTCGGCGATACTCACTTGCACCGGTTCATGGCCGCCGCTGCGGCGGGTCAGCGCTTGCAGGCGGGCGACCAGCTCAAGGAAGGAAAACGGTTTGCCGAGGTAATCGTCGGCACCGTCGCGCAGGCCTTTGATGCGGTCTTCGACGCGCTCGCGGGCGGTGAGCATGATCACCGGGGTTTGCTTGCGCGCACGCAACGCGCGCAGCACGCCGAAGCCATCAAGGCCCGGCAGCATGACGTCGAGGACGATGACCGCGTAGTCGCTTTCCAGCGCCAGATGCAGGCCTTCGACGCCGTCGCGGGCCAGATCCACGGTGTAACCCTGTTCCGTCAGACCGCGGTGCAGATAGTCCGCGGTTTTTTCCTCGTCTTCGATAATCAGAACGCGCATGACCGCCTCAGTCTGTAGTCGCCAGTGCCGCAGAAGGCACAGCTTTAGGCCGATGGAACAGCCGCTCAAGCCACAAGTATATGACCGGCGTGGTAAACAGCGTCAGCATCTGGCTGACCAGCAAACCGCCAACCACCGCGATCCCCAACGGCTGGCGCAGCTCGGCGCCAGTGCCGTAGCCGAGCATCAGCGGCAATGCGCCGAGCAACGCGGCGAGGGTGGTCATGATGATCGGCCTGAACCGCGTCAGGCACGCTTCGAAAATCGCATCCTGTGGCGCCAGCCCTCGGTTGCGCTGAGCCTCCAGCGCAAAGTCGATCATCAGAATGCCATTCTTCTTGACGATACCGATCAGCAGGACCAGCCCGATCAACGCCATGATCGAAAAGTCCTGGCCGCAGATCCACAACATGATCACCGCCCCCAGACCCGCCGCCGGCAGCGTTGAAATGATCGTCAGTGGATGCACGAAGCTCTCATAAAGCACGCCGAGAATGATGTACACCGCCACCAGCGCCGCGAGAATCAGCCAAGGCTGGCTGGCCAGCGAACTTTGAAAGGCCTGCGCCGCGCCCTGGAAATTGCCGCTGATGGCGGTCGGCATACCGATCTCGGCCTTGGCCTGATTCAGCAGAATCACTGCATCGCCCAGTGCTACACCGGGTGCGAGGTTGAACGACAGGTTGGCGGCCGGGAACATGCCGTCATGGGCAATCGACAGCGGGCCGATGGTCGGCGCATCGAACTTGGCCAGTGCCGACAACGGCACCATCTCACCACTCAGCGGTGAGCGCAGATAGAAATAGTTGAGGCTTTCGGCCTTGCCGCGTTGCTTGGTGTCCAGTTCCAGAATCACGTTGTACTGATTGACCTGGGTCTGGAACTCGTTGATCTGCCGCTGGCCGAAGGCGTCATACAGCGCTTCATCAACATCACTTGCCGTGAGGCCGAAACGCGCGGCGGCGCTGCGGTCGATGCTGATGTGGGTGATGCTGCCGCCCAGTTGCAGGTCGTTGGAAATGTCGCGGAACGCCGGGTTGCTGCGCAGTTTTTCAGTCAGGCGTTGCGTCCAGGTGGCGAGGGTCGCGCCGTCGTTGCTCTTGAGCACGTATTGGTACTGCGCACGGCTTGGGCCGGAGCTGAGGTTGATGTCCTGACCGGCGCGCAGATAAAGCACGATGCCGGGGACTTTCATCAGTTGCGGACGGATACGGTCGATGAATTGACTGGCCGAGACATCACGGTCGCCGCGTTTTTTCAGCGCGATCCAGAAGCGCCCGTTGGCAATCGTCTGGTTGCTGCCGGACACGCCCACCGAATGGGAAAACGCCTGCACGGCCGGATCGGCGGCGACGATTTCGGCCATCGCCAAGTGTTTTTTCACCATGTCGCCGTAGGAAATATCGGCGGCGGCTTCAGTGGTGCCGAGGACGAAACCGGTGTCCTGCACCGGGAAGAAACCTTTCGGGATAAAGATGTAACCGGTGATGGCCAGCGCCAGCGACAAACCGAACACGCCGATCATCAATTTCTGATGGGCGAGGGCACGGCGCAGGCCTTTCTCATACCAACTGAGCAGGCGTTCGCTGAAGGTCGGTTTGTCGTGGGCGTGATGCACCGGTTTGCGCATGAACAGCGCGGCCAGCGTTGGCGCCAGCGTCAGCGACACCACCACGGAAATCATGATGGTCGAAGTCGCGGTCAGGGCGAATTCCTTGAACAACCGCCCGACCACGCCACCCATGAACAGCAGCGGAATAAACGCCGCCACCAGCGAGAAACTGATCGAGACCACGGTGAAGCCGATCTCGCCGGCGCCCTTGATCGCCGCTTCACGCATGTCGTCGCCGGCCTCCAGATGCCGGTGGATGTTCTCCACCACGACGATCGCATCGTCGACCACAAATCCCACGGCCACCACGATGGCCACCAGCGTCAGGTTGTTCAGGCTGAACCCGAGGATGTACATCAGGGCGAAACTGGCGACCAGCGACACACCCAGCACCGCCGAAACAATCAACGTTGCCGACAACTGGCGCAGGAACAACGCCATCACCGCGACCACCAGCAGGATTGCGATCATCAGCGTGATCTCGACCTCATGCAGCGAGGCGCGGATGGTCTGGGTGCGGTCGATCAGGGTTTTCACCTGCACCGAGGCGGGCAGCATGGCCTCCAGGCCGGGCAGAGCGGCTTGAATTCTGTCCACCGTCTCGACGATGTTCGCCCCGGGCTGACGCGATATCACCAGGTTCACCCCGGGGCGATCACCGGCCCAGGCTTGCACGTAGGCATCTTCCGAGCCGTTGACGACTTTGGCGACATCACGCAGGTGAACCGGGGCGCCATCCTTGTAGGAAACGATGAGCTGGCTGTAGTCCTCGGGGTGGAACAACTGGTCGTTGGTCGACAGCGTGGAGATACTCGATTCGCCGTACAGCGCTCCCTTGGCCAGGTTGAGGCTGGTCTGCTGGATCGCCAGACGAATGTCGGCGAGGGTCAGGCCGATGGCGGCGAGTTTGTCGGCCGAGGCTTGTACACGAATCGCCGGACGTTGCTGACCGGTGATGTTGATTTGGCCTACGCCGTCGATCTGACTGATCTGACGAGCGAGCAGGGTTTCCACCAGGTCACTGAGTTCGGTGCCGGGCATCTGCGTCGAGCTGACACTGAGGATCAGCACCGGGCTGTCGGCCGGGTTGACCTTCTTCCAGGTCGGCAGCGTCGGCATGTCTTTCGGCAGTTTGCCGGCGGCGGTGTTGATCGCTGCCTGGACTTCCTGGGCGGCGGTGTCGATGCTTTTGTCGAGGGTGAATTGCAGGGTCAGCAGGCTCGAACCCAGCGCACTGCTGGAGGTCATCTGGGTCATGCCGGGGATGGCGCTGAATTGCACCTCCAGCGGCGTGGCCACGGACGAGGCCATGGTGTCGGGGCTGGCGCCGGGTAACTGCGCGGAAACCTGAATTGTCGGAAATTCCGCTTCCGGCAGTGGGGCGATTGGCAGGCGCGGGAAGGCAATTGCGCCGACCAGCACCAGCGCGATGGTCAGCAGAATCGTCGCAACCGGGTGGTTGATGCACCACGTGGAGACGCCTTTGTGCTCCTTCATGGTTTCGGCTCCGCTTGCACCACCTGCGGCGGTTCGCTCATGACCTGCACGGTCGAACCGGGTTTGAGCCGCGACTGGCCGTCGGTGACCAGGACGTCACCGGCCTTCACGCCTTTGATGATGTCCTGGCCACTGCCCTGATAAACCATCTGCACCTGTACGGCTTCAACCTTGTCGCCGTTTACCCGGTAAACGAAGTGTTGGTCGAGGCCACGTTGTACGACGGTGGGCGGGACGACCAGCGCATCCTTGTCGAGAGCTGTCTGTATTTTTACCGTCACCAACAGGCCGGGCCAGAGCTTCTGGCTGGCGTTGTCGAATTCGGCCTTGGCGCGGATGGTGCCGGTGTTGGCGTTGATCTGGTTGTCGATCAGGGTCAGGTGACCTTCGCCGAGCAGGTTGCCGGTTTCGCCA
The DNA here is from genome assembly GCF_044743525.1 of Pseudomonas sp. NPDC087598. NCBI lineage: Bacteria > Pseudomonadati > Pseudomonadota > Gammaproteobacteria > Pseudomonadales > Pseudomonadaceae > Pseudomonas > Pseudomonas sp. NPDC087598. Next base: position 19,840 of record NZ_JBIUWQ010000063.1, read on the forward strand.
TCGGTGTCGGCGCCGATGTAGGCCTTGACCTGTGCACGCTGTGGATCGTTGATCAGGCCTTGCAGCGTGGGGAGCATTTGTTGCGGCAGGGAGAATTCCACGGCGATCGGGTCGATCTGGGTGACGGTGAACAGGCCTGCGGTATCGGTCATGCGCAGGAAGTTACCTTCATCGACTGTGCGAATGCCGACGCGGCCGGTGACCGGAGAGTGAATCTGCGTGTAGGAAAGTTGTACCTGTGCGGCGTCAATCGAAGCCTGGTTGCCTTGGGCAGTGGCTTTGAGTTGGTTGACCAGGGCTTGTTGCTGGTCGTAGGTCTGCTTGGAGACGCCGTCATCGACGCTGAGCAGTTTGTAGCGTTTGAGGTTGACCAAAGCGACTTGCAGTTGCGCCTGGCTTTCGCCCAACTGCGCTCGGGCCTGGTCGAGGCTGGCGCGGATCGAGCGGTCGTCGATGGTGGCGAGGAGGTCGCCGGCCTTCACCAGTTGGCCTTCCTTGACGAGGATTTTGGTGAGGATGCCGTCGATTTGTGGGCGCACGACCACGCTGTGTAATGAGAGTACCGAGCCGATGCCGCTGGTGTAGCGGGGGACGTCTTTTTCGCTGACCGCGATGACTCGCACGGGGATTGCGGTGGGGGTGGCGAGTTTGGTCGGGGCGGGTTTCAGGGCGTACCACAGGCCGGCGCCCGCAAGAGCGATCACCAGGGTGGCAAGCAGGGCTTTGTTCTTTTGGATTCGCATGCGGGGTGGGCGCCGGACGGAGTTTGGGCAGGGTTGTTGTCTTTATAAACCTGTCTGCGGGTCAGTAGGGTGACGGCTAGCTGTCGGCGCTGTCAGTTTCGCTGGGTACATATCCGTTGCTGCGGTAACGGCGGCTTAGGGTTTCGCCCTTACGGCGACTCACTTTTTTTACAAGCGCCAAAAAAAAGTAAGCAAAAAAACGCTTGCTCCTACGTACGGCCCGCTCGCTGGGGCTCGGGGTTCCTTCGCTCCGGGATCGATCCGGGCGCAGCGCCTACGGTTTGCTGCGCTGCACCTCCTCTCGCTGTGTTTGGCTGCGCCAAACGGTCGCTGCGCTCCCACGCCAGGATCAATCCCTCCACTCAGCCTTCCGATGTCGCCCGTGGATCAAGATCAAGAGCTTTACTCGAGCTAACGCTCATTGTGTTGAGTAGGGCGGCATGCGCCGCGTGCGGGTTGTACCTGTCTTCCCTGTGGGAGCTGGCTTGCCAGCGATGGCGGCCTGACAGCCGACCGATCTCTGCCAGATGAACTCAACCCCTGTGGGAGCTGGCTTGCCAGCGATGGCGGCCTGATAGCCGACCAATCTCTTGCAGATTGCATACGATCCCATTGTAGGAGTGAGCCTGCTCGCGATGGCGACCTGACAGCCGACCAATCTCTTGCAGATTGCTACGATCCCATTGTAGGAGTGAGCCTGCTCGCGATGGCGGCCTGATAGCCGACCAATCTCTGGCAGGTGTACTCGGTTCAATTGTGGGAGCGAGCCTGCTCGCGAAGAGGTGCGTCCAATCAGCCGATTACTATGGGCTGTTTAAATATGAGTCAAATAACCAGAACCTTCCCACAAGGTTTTCAGGTTGTCCGTCGGACGTGCGCTCTCTAGTCTTTGGTTGTCGCCGAAAACTCGGCGATCGGGTGTGAGAACCCGGGCTAAGTATTATTCCACCTGCAGTATCGTCATAATTGCCGCCAGTTCATCGCTGCCTGCATTTCTATGGCGGCTGTGTGCGGGCGGACTTCGGTCCGGCCGGAGGTGGTGGTTCTTACCCGGTTTCTCACCCTGCACATAGCTGCCACCCAATTCGTCGCGTGAGAAACGGCAATTGGTTGGCTCCGATCAGTGAGAACCGATTCCATGACTAAGCCCGTACCCGATCCACCCCTCGAAACCCCAACCCCACTCGAAGACGCTCTCCGCGCCGACGACCAGATCAAAACCCGCGAAGCCATCAAGCGCGCCCTCGATTTCTATCTCTGCCCCGAACCGGTCAAACCACGACAGCCCAGCACGATGTTCCTTATCCAGCCGAACATCGACACCGAAAGTCTGCTCGCCCATGCCTGTGAATCTCTGGCTTCAGCCAATGTCATGGCCGGTGACCTGGCCGATCAGCTCAGTCGCCCGCAGCGCAATACGGCGCTGGCGATCCAGCAGATCGTCATGCTCGCCGAGCTGGCGGTAAACAGGGCACTGGATCGGGTTGATCCACAAACGTAATCCGTCTGAACACCGCGTCATCGTTCTTCGCGAGCAGGCTCGCTCCTACAAAGGATCGCATTTCAAATGTAGGCTTGAGCCTGATCGCGATAGCGATTTTTCTGTGGCCACTTCGTTTAAAGAGTCCTGAGGTTGATAAGTCCCAAAAAGGGACCTATCGTTCCCTTTTTGGGACTCTTTGGCCTTCACAGTGGAAACTATCTCTCTAAGCGAAGCGCTATTTACCACCACTCAACAAAAAGTGTTGAGTCTGCTGTTTGGTAAGCCTGACCAGACTTTCTATGCCAACGAGATCGTGCGCTGGGCGCGTGTTGGCAAAGGCAGCCTCATGCGTGAACTCGACCGTTTGCAGCGAGCCGGTGTGTTGCGCATGACAAAGGTGGGAAATCAGAACCATTACCAGGCCAATCCCACATGTCCCATCTATGCCGAACTACTGGGCATCGCTCGCAAGACGTTTGGCATAGCCGAGCCGCTGCGTCAGGCATTGCAGCCGTTTGCCGAGCAGATCACCTGGGCGTTTGTCTATGGCTCCATCGCCAAAGACACAGCCAACACACTCAGTGACATTGATCTCATGCTGATCGGCGAAGGCCTGCACTACAGTGACGTCATGGAACGGCTCATGCCCATGGAGGAGCAATTGGGTCGTCCCATCAATCCCACGCTTTACACCCCGCAAGACTGGGCGGCGAAACTGGCTGCGCAGAACAGCTTTGTCGTGCGGGTGGTGCAGCAGGAAAAAATCGATCTTTTCGGGGCAAACCCTTTGGAGTCCAAGGATGGGCAGCAACGAGAGTCTGGAGAATCTTCTACGTAGCGGTGGGCTGAAAGCGGAGCCGCCGGATCGCAAGGAGTGTGAGGGGTTGATGCGCTCGGCCGTGGATCGGCTAAAGGATGCGCAAACTTCTACGTTGTCTTTTTCCAGCGGTTTCGACTTGGCTTATAACGCAGCACACGCGTTAGCGCTGACCGCGCTTCGATTAAGTGGCTATCGATCGGATAAACGCTATCTGGTCTTTCAGTGTCTGGTGCATACGGCGCATATCAGCAAGGTTCAGGTGCGATTGTTCGCGTTGTGCCATGAGCGGCGCAATCTCGCGGAATACGAAGGGTATATGGATGAGGATGACGCGCTTCTGGCGCAGTTGTTGGAAAGCGCCTCGCAATTGTTGAGTAACGTCCAGCAGCGAATGAACTGACATCCGGCATGGCTTGCGATCCTGACTAATCTCTTAAAGATCCGCCTCTATGAGCGGATACAGCTTGTATGGCTCAGGCCGCGCACGGCCCAAATCTCTCTGGGCCGTCCACTTTGGGAGTGTCTTGAAATGAAGCTGAAAACCGCTCTGCCGTACGTGCTTCTCTTGCTTCCACTCACATCCTTTGCCGCGCCTGGCAGTCAATCCGGCGAGATCCGGTTTATCGGGCAGATCGTCGATTCCGGCTGTGAAGTCGGGCGAGTCGGTGCATTGAGTTCCAGCGAATTACGCCAGGTCGAAATCAAGCCCGGTCTGAAGCTGGACATCGGTACCTATCGCAACGCGTGCAGCCATGAAGCGCTGCCGATGAACATGACCTACGAATCATTGAAGACCTCGACCGACAAAGGCATCGTCATCATCACGTACCTGTAAACCGTTCGGCTTGTGGCATAAATCTTCAGCTGCCGAGTTGCGGCGCACAGGTATACTGCGCGCCTTCGCGGCTCACTGTTCGGGCCCGACTTTATGCTTTCCGGAGCTTTTATGACTTCCCCAACCCAACCGCCGGTTGACGACGCCGTGAGCGATGTCGCGGCTGAAATGGCTGACGCCAACGAAACCAAAGCCGATATCCCGGCGTTCAAGTTCCCCTTCAAACCGGGTGAACTGGCCGCTGCCAAAGGCTCGAATCAGCCGTGGTACAAGAACGGCGCCAAGAACGGCCACACCAAGACCCCGGGCATGGCGCCGCCGGGTACCCGTCGCTCGATGGGCAAGCGCTGATTTTTCCTGTCAGAAAGAGACTATTCCCACACGGATAAGCGAACCGTCCTCTGGGAATCCCGATGACCTCTCGTCGAAGATTCACACCTCTTGTGAATTCTTTGATGAAGGTCGTCCCAATGCCCTTGGCAAAAATCATATCTGCCTTGTCAATGTTAGCCCTGACCAGCGGCTGCGTGTCCTCCGTGGTTGAACCGTCGATTCGTTTCGGTGTTGAGCCTCTCGTTCCGCCCTTTGAAAGCCGAAACGATAAAGGTGAGTTGGTTGGGCTGAACATCGAACTGGGCAATGCGTTGTGCACCGAGTTGCAAAAACGCTGCGTCTGGGTCGACCAGGATTACGCCACCAACATTGCCGCGCTTGAAGCCAATCGTTTCGATGTGATCATGCCGATGACCGCCACTGCGGCACGCCGTGAGCGAATCGACTTCACCGACAATCTCTATCCGTTGAGCAACCAACTCGTCGCGCGCAAAGGCGCCAATCTGCATCCGGATGTCCGTTCCCTCGAAGGCAAACGCATCGGCGTGCTGGCCGGTACCAGTCGTGAAGCTTTTGCGAAGGAACGATGGGCGCCGTCTGGAGTGACGGTGCGCAGTTTTCAGTTCAACGATCAATTGATCGCCAGTCTGCTGACCGGCGAGATAGACGCCACCCTGCAAGATTCCATCGAAATCAACGAGGCGCTGCTACGGCATTCCCGGGGTGCGGCATTTGAATTCGCAGGTCCGCCGCTCAAGGATCCGATGCTTGGCACCGGCGTGGCCATGGCCGTGCGCAAGACCGACAGCAAACTGCGCGATGACCTGAACGCCGCCCTCGAACGTCTGAAGCGCAATGGTGCGTATCAAGCGATTACCGAAGAATATTTACCACCCGTTGTGAACGAGCCGCTGCGCTATAAAGCCAATACCGAAGGGTTTCCGTTCTCCGATTCGGTACAGGTCGGGGACACGATCTACTTGTCCGGCGTGCTGGGGCTGGATGACAAAGGCGATCTGGCAAAAGGGGGCATCGGCCCGCAGATGACTCAAGTAATGGAGAACCTGCGTAGCGCTTTGCAGAGCAGCGGTTCATCGCTGTATCAGGTCGCCAAATGCACGGTGATTCTGACTGACGTCAAGGACTTTGCAGGCATGAACGAGGTGTACCGCGGTTATTTTCCAGCCGACCGATTACCTGCGCGCACCACCTTCGCGGTCAGGCAACTGGTTGTGCCGGGGGCCAAAGTGGAGCTTGAGTGCTTGGCGGTGGCTCAACGCTGAGCCATTGCAGCTCAATCCATCGACCGTCCTGTCTCTGTCTATGGGCGGTTGGTGGCTAAATGCCCAGAAGCTGAGCCAAATCAATATTTAACCAATGAGTGCGCTTAGAGTCAGCAGCCCTGCCGACTCTTCCAATAAAACGAGCGCGCTATCCATGAAGATCAATCTCCCGGTGACCGGCCGCAACGTCGATGTGGCGCTGGATGCGAATATTCTTTCGACGACTGATCTGACCAGCGCGATCACCTACGCCAACGACGACTTCATCAACATCAGCGGTTACAGCCGCGACGAATTGCTCGGTACGCCGCATAACCTGCTGCGCCATCCGGACATGCCGGCGCAGGCGTTTGCGCATATGTGGCAGACGCTCAAGAGCGGTCGATCATGGATGGGGTTGGTGAAAAATCGTTGCAAGAACGGTGATCACTACTGGGTCAGTGCCTATGTCACGCCGGTGACGCAGAACGGCGGCGCCTTTGAATATCAGTCGGTGCGCACCCGGCCGGATGCGCGGCAAGTGGCGGCGGCGGAGCGGGCGTATGCACAGTTGCGCGGCGAGCAGAAAGCTCGTTGGCAACTGCCGAATTTCACTTTGCGCACGAAGCTCACGGCGCTGAGCAGTGCTTTGCTGGGTGGGGTGTTGGGGATGGAAGCCTGGCTGCGGCCGGAATCGGCGTGGATTGATGGTGTGGCATTTGTCATTGGCAGCAGCACTTGTGCGCTGGGCGTGCGCTGGATCCTGCGGCCGCTGGAGCGCTTGACCGAGCGTGTGCGCAAGGTCGCGGACAATCCGTTGAGCCAAGGTATTTACACCGGTCGGCATGATGAGTTCGGGCAGGTCGAGTTCGCCTTGCAGATGCTCGAAGCGCAGGTCGGTGCGGTGGTGGGGCGTATTGGCGACGCGTCGCAGCAGTTGGCCGGGCATGCGGCGCAACTGGTCGATCACCTGCAAAGCAGCCACAGCAGTTCACTGGTGCAGCAGGCGGAAACCGATCAGGTCGCAGCGGCGATTCATCAGATGGCCGCCAGCGTCGCGCAGGTTGCCAGCCATGCGCAGCAGGCTTCGGTGGCGGCGGACCTGGCCGGTACGGAAACCCGCGAAGGGCATCTGCTCGTGGGTGAAAGTCGCAGCGCTGTTCTGCGTCTGGCCGAGGAGCTGGGGCGGGCGACCGAGGTGATTCATCAACTCGAAGGCCACAGCAGTGAGATTTCCGGGGTGCTGGAGGTGATTCGCAGCATTGCCGAACAAACCAATTTACTCGCGCTCAACGCGGCGATCGAAGCGGCGCGGGCGGGGGATGCCGGGCGCGGGTTTGCAGTGGTGGCCGATGAGGTGCGCGGGCTGGCGCAGCGCACGCAGCAATCGACCAACGAAATTCAGCGCATGATCAGCACCCTGCAAACCGGCGCGCGCGACGCGGTGCTGGTGATGCAGCAGAGCAGCGAACATGTAGAAAACAGCGTCGATCAGGCGCAACGGGCGGCGCGGGCGCTGGACGGGATCAGCGAGCGGGTTGAACAGATCACCGAGATGAGTCTACAGATTGCGGCGGCGGTGGAGCAGCAGAGTGCGGTGAGCGAGGACATCAATCGCAACATTGTCAGCATCCGCACGGCGTGCGAAGGGATGGTGGATGAGGGGCGCGAGAGTCAGCGCAATTCCGAGGATGTGGCGGGGCTGGCAGGGGATTTGCGCTTGCTGGCGCGGGAGTTCTGGGGGCAGCGGCAGGCTAGGGATTGATCTTGCCTGTGCTGGCTTCTTCGCGAGCAGGCTCGCTCCCACAGGTGAAATGCAATTCCCTGTGGGAGCGAGCCTGCTCGCGAAAGGGCCATCAGCCGCGATGTAATATCTGGATCAGGCCGCCCGCAGCGAGATGAACGCATAATTCAGCGCCGGCTCAGTCGCCACCTGCGCCCCGGCCGCCAGTACTTGCCCGGCGACATCATCCCCGGACAAATGAAACACCCACTCACTCGGTGACGTCGCCAACGGTTGCCCACTTACCTGATCAATCACCGCCGCAAAAGCGTCCATGTTCGGCAGATACGCGGTAAACCCGTCACCCTTGAGCGCCGTGGTACGAATCCCCAGCGCGGCACAAATCGCATCCTTGAGTCGAATGTCATCGCGATCCGCCTGCCGCGAGCGCTGGATCAGTTCGACCAGTGCCTGATCAACCAACTCACCGCCAACAATCAACGCCGGCCCCTGCTCCCACGACTCCGGCGGGCAGTCCTTGGCAGCCGAGTTGAGCGGGATGTGCGGATTGATTTCGGCCGGATAAATACGACACACCAATGGTCGACGCTCGTAGATGCGGCACAGCTTGTCTTCGTCAAGATTTCGACACGGCCCGACGTTGTAGGCGGCAAAGGTGATCGCCACGTGCGCGGTCGATCCGCCGCTGCGCACCACCACCGATCGCCGCTCGGCGTGTTCACGCTGCTGCGCCGGCAAGCCCAGGCCATTGCCGAGAAAGGCTTCCACCAGCACGATCACCTGACCGCCATCCGCCGCCCACATGCGGGCTTCGGCGAGGGTCAGGGGCACATGGTGGTCGGTGCAGCACTTGCCGCAACCGACGCAGGAAAACGTCGTATTCATGGGGCCATCAATCTTCAATCAAGGTGTTAGGCGGCGACGTAAAGCCGCCATGCAGACTGCGATCGAAGCAAGTTATGCGCCATTCAGCGGGTTTTGGCGGACGGACGGATCGAGTCCCACTCGGTGACGAACGCGGTTTTCGACTGTTTGTTGAACAGGCACAGCTCGGTGCCTTGCTGGCCTTTCATGTGTTTTTGCGGGTATTGACCTTGCAGCAACACGGCGGTGTAACCGACGCGGTCATCGAATTGCGCGGGAGTGCCGACGGGTTTGGCATTTTTCAAACCGCTGGCCTTGGTGCAACTGGCGAGGACTGTTTTGTCGTAGGCCGCCCAGGCGTCGGGGCTGGAGGCATGGGCCTGAGAGGCGAGGGCGGTGAGGCAGAGCAGGCTGAGGGTGATGGCTTTCATGGTGTTGGCATCCTGGGTCATTAGTGGCCAAGATTGGAGTATGCCTGAGGGTGAAAAGTTGTTTGTGAGGCCGCCATCGCTGGCAAGCCAGCTCCCACAGGTTTTGTGACCGACGCCAATCTCTGTGGGAGCTGGCTTGCCAGCGATGACTGACTATCAGTCCGGCACAATCTCGCGGCGGACTACATACATCCCGGCACTTTCATACAATTGCTGCGCCCGCAGGTTGTCTTCCAGCACCTTCAGATCAACAAACCCTTCACGCCGCTGCTGAAACACCCTGAACGCATTCAACAGCAACGCCCGGCCCAAACCTCGGCCTTGGGCACGCGGATGCACCACCAGATTCTTGATATAGGCACTGGTCCAGCACTGCACCACACCGACTACACCCTCGGCATCCATGGCGATAAAGCACAGTTGCGGATCGTATTCGGGATCGCGTTCAAACCGCTGCTGCCAGACTTCCAGCGCTGGCACCCGTCCGCCACCTTCGCGGTAACCGAGTTGCATCAACTGATGCACGGCCGGCGCCAGTTGCGGTTGGTAAGTGCAGACTTCAACACCTTCAGGCCAGATGAAATCCGCCACGGCGGCGCGCAGATCGCGCCGCAGCAAAAAGCAATATGCCTCGGCCAAGACTCAGTAACCGTTGGCCGCGACGTGTTTGGCCGCTTCGATCAGGCGCTGGGTCAGTTCCGGCGACGAGAATTTGGTCAGCACGGCATTGGCCCCGGCCAGTCGCGCCTTTTCGCTGTTCATCGCGCTGTCGAGGGAGGTGTGCAGCAGCACGTAAAGGTGGGAGAAATCCGGGGTCTCGCGCAAGGTACGGGTGAAGGCGTAACCGTCCATCTCGGACATTTCGATGTCGGAGACGATCAGGTTGATCTGTTGCGCGGTGCCTTGCAGGTCGAGCAGACAGTCGATCGCTTCCTTGGCGCTGCGTGCGGTGTGGCATTGCAGGCCGAGGTTGCGCAGGGTGTGCACCGATTGCTGCAGCGCCACCTGGCTGTCGTCGACCACCAGAATCCGCGCGTTGCCGAGGACTTCGGCGTCTTCCATGGACAGATCCGTCGGGGCCATTTCGATTTGGGCCGGGGCGATGCTGTGGATAACTTTTTCAATGTCCAGCACTTGCACGAGTGTGCCGTCGACCGAGGTCACGCCAGTGATGTAGGCGCGCGAACCACCGGAGCCGAACGGCGGCGGCTTGATGTCGGTGGTCAGGCAGTGGACGATTTTGCTCACCGCCTGGACGTGCAGGCCCTGCTTCGAACGGCTGACATCGGTGACGATCAGGCAGCCGCCGTTCGGGTCTTCCAGTGGGCGCTCGCCGATGGCGCGGCTGAGGTCGATCACCGACAGCGAGGCACCACGCAAAGTGGCGATGCCTTTGACGTGCGGGTGCGACTCCGGCAGTTTGGTCAACGGCGGGCAGGGGATGATTTCACTGACTTTCAGCAGGTTGATCGCCATCAGCTTGCCGCTGCGCAAAGTGAACAGCAGAAGCGAAAGTGAATCTGCGCGGGCTTTGGTGGAGGACATATAAACCTTCTGTGGAAAGGTGGTGGGCGAGGGTGTAAATCGCCAGAAACTATTGATGCCGGGTTATCGACTTGTCGGGGGCAGGCTTTAGGGGCAATCCCCATTCTCGGCCAGACGGCAGTGAATTCTCTGTGGCGAGGGAGCTTGCTCCCGCTGGAGTGCGAAGCGCTCCCAGTTCCATACGTCTCGGTGTGTCAGGTTCACCGTGTCAGTTGAATTTGCGACTGCTGCGCAGCCGAGCGGGAGCAAGCTCCCTCGCCACAGGTGTTGTGGTTATTTCATGCGTAGTCTTTTGGCCATGCGCCCAAGATTCGCCCGATCCAGCCCCAACTCCCGCGCCGCGCTCGCCCAGTTGTCCTGATTGCGCTCCAGCGCCGCACTGATCAACCGCCGCTGATATTCCTCGGTAGCGGCGCGCAGATCCCCGCTGATCAGCGGTATAGAAGCCACCACCCCGGCCACCGGCTCAAATGGGTTATCCACAACCTCACGCGGTAAATCGAGATCGGCGGCACTCAAACTGAGGATCTTCGGCCGTACCTTGCAGTTGCCCAGCGCCTTCAACGCACTGCGTCCGATCAGGTGTTCCAGTTCACGCACGTTGCCCGGCCAAGTGTAGGCGAGCAGCGCTTCCTGGGCGTCGCTGTTGAGGCGCAGGCTGTTGAGGCCCATGCGCGAGCGGTTCTGTTCGAGGAAGAAGCCGCTGAGCAGCAACACATCACGCCCGCGATCACGCAGGGCCGGCACCCGCAGCGGGTACACGCTCATACGGTGATAGAAGTCGGCACGATAGCGACCGTTGCGCACTTCTTCGGCCAGGTCGCGATTGGTCGCGGCGATCAGGCGCACATCGACCTGATGTTCCTTGTCCGATCCCAGGCGCTGCAACTGGCCGCTCTGTAATACGCGCAACAATTTGGCCTGCACGGTCAGTGACAACTCACCGACTTCATCGAGAAACAGCGTGCCGCCATTGGCCAGTTCGAATTTGCCGCGACGATCACTGGTGGCGCCGGTGAACGCGCCCCGCACATGACCGAACAATTCGCTTTCCACCAGCGTGTCCGGCAGCGCGGCGCAGTTGAGGCTGATGATCGGCTTGTCGGCTCGCGATGATGCGGCGTGAATGGCTTGCGCCACCAATTCCTTGCCGACCCCGGTTTCACCGGTGATCAACACGGTCAGGTCACTGCCGCCGACCAGATTGATTTCTTCCACTAGGCGTTTAAGCGCTTTGCTCTGGCCGATCATTTCGCGGTTCTGCTGACCGCTGGCCTGACGGTAAACCTCGGCGCGCTGGTGTTCGTCTTCGGCACGGATCGCCAGCCGTTCGATGCGTTCGGCGGCGTTGACCGTGGCCGAGGCGAGGCTGGCGAAGGCTTGCAGGGCATCCAGTTCGATCGGTTCGAAGCGCTCGGGATCAAGGGCGTCGAGGGTGATCAGGCCCCAGAGTTTTTCATCGACAAACAAGGGGCAGCCGAGGCAGTCGTGGACTTCAAGGTGATCGTCGAGGCCATCAACGAGGCCGTCGTAAGGGTCGGGCAAGTCGCTGTCGGCGGCGAATCGGGTCGGCCCATTCCCGGCCAGCAAAATCTCGAAGCGCGGATGGTCGCTGACCTTGAAGCGTCGGCCAAGAGTGTCGGCACTTAAGCCGTCCACCGCCAACGGCACCAGCGATTCGCCGTCGAGACGCAGAAGTGCGGCGGCATCGCACGGCAGCAGGGCACGCATGGCTTCGAGCAGGCGTCGGTAGCGTTCGCCCTCGGGCAATTCGCGGGACAGGTCAGAAACCAGAGGCAGCAGAGCGGTGAGCAGGGATTTGGCAGTCATGGTCTTGTAGTCAAAGAGACAAGATGTAGTCGCGATGACTATAAAGCGCTTTGAGTCGATTTGACTACGTAGTTTTTAAGACATTGATTTATAAGGGTAAATAAGTTGGCACGGAAACTGATAAGTCTCAGGTAACTTTTCATCGAAGCTCAGGAGTCACCTTATGCTTAGCGTCCAGGATCGTGCCATCGTCAAATCCACCGTGCCCCTGCTGGAAAGCGGTGGCGAAGCGCTGATCACCCATTTCTACCGGATGATGCTCTCCGAATACCCGGAAGTTCGCCCATTGTTCAACCAGGCCCACCAGGCCAGCGGCGATCAGCCCCGGGCTTTGGCCAACGGCGTGTTGATGTACGCTCGGCACATTGATCAGCTCGACCAGTTGGGCGATCTGGTGGCGAAGATCATCAACAAGCACGTCGCTCTGCAAATCCTGCCGGAGCACTACCCGATTGTCGGCACCTGCCTGTTGCGCGCCATCTCCGAAGTGCTCGGCGAAGAAATCGCCACGCCAGAAGTGATGAGTGCGTGGGGTGCTGCTTACGGACAACTGGCCGATATCCTGATCGGCGCCGAAACGGCGATCTACGACCAGAAAGAACAGGCTGTCGGCGGCTGGCGCGGGGCACGCGAGTTCATCGTCGCGGCCAAGGTCGAGGAGAGCGCGGAGATCATTTCGTTCTACTTCGAACCGGCCGATAAAGGCCCGATTCTGGCAGCCGAGCCCGGCCAGTACATCGGCATGAAGCTGATCCTCGACGGCGAAGAGATCCGCCGCAACTACTCGCTGTCGGCGCTGGCGAACAAAGGTCAGTACCGCATCAGCGTTAAACGCGAACCGGGTGGCCGCGCTTCCAATCACTTGCACGATCAACTGCATGTCGGCGCCAGCATTCAGCTGTTCCCGCCATCGGGAGAGTTCACCCTGAGCGCCAGTGACAAGCCGTTGGTGCTGATCAGCGGCGGCGTCGGCATCACCCCGACGCTGGCGATGCTGGAAGCAGCGCTGCAAACCGAGCGCCCGGTGCACTTCATTCACTGCGCACGCAATGGCAGCGTGCATGCATTCCGCGACTGGATCGACGACTTGGCCGGGCGTCATCCACAACTCAAGCGCTTCTACTGCTACGCCGAAGACGATGGCGTGAGCCCGGCGGCGGACAAGGTCGGGATGTTGAGCCAGGAGTTGCTCGGCGAGTGGTTGCCCCAGCAGCGTGATGTCGACGCTTACTTCCTTGGGCCGAAGGGTTTCATGGCGGCGATCAAGCGCCACTTGAAAGCGCTGGGTGTGCCGGAGAAACAGAGTCGTTACGAGTTCTTCGGGCCGGCTTCTGCTTTGGAGTAACCCTTCAGACCGAGTCGTCTGCATCGCGAGCAGGCTCACTCCTACAGGGGCGGTGGCGTACATGAAAATGGTGTACGACACAGATCCATTGTAGGAGCGAGCCTGCTCGCGAAGGCCGTTACGCGGTCTCTATTATTAAATTCTGTTTAAAGGTTAATCGTTTCTTAACCGGTTTATCGTTTATTCCCCGATGCTGATGATAGGCGCTCGTTCGTTTACATGATCAGGATCGCCCCATGTCGCACCTCACCTTCGCCCGTCGTATCAGCTTCGCTGCCCTGGGCCTGTCGGCCGCATTGCTGGCCAGCCCGTTTGCCTCTGCCGAATCTGCCTTGATCACTCCGCAGTCCCTGATCGTTGATCAGAGCCTGCCCAAGGCACAGGTCGCGGCCATGGAACTGGCAGCACGGCGTTATGGCAGTTTCTGGAACAGTGGCGAAGAGGCTTTGGCCACCGCAGCCTTGTCGCCGCAGTTTGTCGACAAGACTCCGCCCGAAGGCCGGGTGCAGGGGCCGACCGGACCATTGCTGGCGTCGAAGTTCTTTCGTACGGCGGTGCCGGATCTGAGCTGCGATATAGAGCAAATGATCGTCGCCGGTGATCGCGTGGTGGTGCATCTGCACTTTCGCGGACATTTCACTGGCACGTTCAAGGCTCTCAAAGGGCAGGGCCAGCGTGTAGACTTCCGGGCAACCGATATCTATCAGATCGACAACGGTCGTATCGCCGCCAATTGGCATATCGAAGACAACATCAGCCTGATGGCGCAACTGCAAGCGCAGCCGCCGGCCAGCTGAACCATGGACATACAAGGGAAACGCGATGAGCGAGGAAACGATTCGATTGGGACGTGAGCGGCGCTTTCTGGTGCTGCTGGGCATTATCTGCCTGGCATTGATCGGTGGCGCGCTGTACATGCAGATCGTGCTCGGCGAGGCGCCGTGCCCACTGTGCATTTTGCAGCGTTATGCATTGCTGCTGATCGCGCTGTTCGCCTTCATAGGCGCGGCCATGCGCACGCGGCGCAGCATCACGGTGTTTGAAGTGCTGGTGGTGATTTGCGCGATTGCCGGGGCCGGTGTGGCCGGGCATCACGTGTACACCCAGTTCTATCCGGCGGTGAGCTGCGGCATCGATGTGTTGCAGCCGATTGTCGATGGCCTGCCGCTGGCGAAGATCTTCCCGTTGGGTTTCCAGGTCGACGGTTTCTGCTCGACGCCGTACCCGCCGATCCTCGGCCTGTCGTTGGCGCAATGGGCGTTGGTGGCATTCGTGCTGGTGGTGGTGTTGGTGCCGCTGTTGACCTCGCGTAACCGAAAAGCACTGCGCTGAGTCAACTCTTCGGCATTCTTGCCGATACAGAAAGCGCCTCGATTTGCGTATCAGCAAATCGGGGCGTTTTGCATTTCAGAGTGTTTGTAAAAACACTGTGATGGACGGCAAGGAAGGGTGTGGCAGGTGTGCGACATGTTGTCACATACGCCATGTCGCAGGTCTCTTCAGTGACGCGGATTGGTGCGCTGTTACAAAAAAGGATTGGTCTGTTTCAGCGTTTTTCTGCTTTTGCACGTGTGTGCCAGATCAGGCAGTTTTAACAAGACATGGCAGATGGCCAAAAGCCTTGGAGTATCGGGGTTTGCGCTGATCCTGCTTTCGGAAAAAGCCTTCAGAGCTGTCTGAACTGAGGCCGGTACACCTACAAATTTTGGTGTTTTTGTTGAGAATCGATTTCGATAACATGCGGCACTTTTGCAAAAATGGCGATGGATTGTTGCTCGAACGGATAAAAATTATTTCGGGATAAGACATGGTGTATAGGGCGCTACCTATCTACAATCGCCCGCACTGAATTCCCGGCACTGTTCAGCCTTTATTAAGGAGGCGAGCAGGAAGTCGGGTGTCGAGCGAGTCGTGAGGCTTTCAAGACACCCAGGTGTCGGTGCCTTCCAACTTTCCGCACCAAATGGAATTGGTCTGTAACAAGGCCTTTGACCACGAATTCGAATAAGAACTGACCGCTGTCCCAGGTTTTGTCGAGCGTCTGACGCGTGACGGGCGGCCCTTATTCACTCCAAACAAAATGCCAACCCTTGGCAGGGTG
>NZ_JBIUWQ010000064.1:0-34994 GCF_044743525.1 Pseudomonas sp. NPDC087598
AATTTTTTGCTGATCGACGGTGTCCTGCGTCCTGATGCTATCCCAAGTCTGTACCAGCTCGGCGAACCGCTGGAGATCGAGCCTTTGTACTTGGGAACGCGGTGGGCGGAATTGAAAGATCTGGGGCCGATACTCGTGAAGCCGCAGGGGAACTCTTCCGTCCTCAGAGACTGGCAGCAAAACCACCTGACTCAAGCCGATTCGTGTCCGTTGATCAGCCGCGCTTCACTCAATGAAGTAGCAGATCACCTACGACACTTTATCTGTCCGCCGGATGTGCACGGCAGCGAAGGTCTTTTGCGCTTCGCCGATCCCCTCGTCATGCATCACTGGCTTTCCAGCTACGGGCCGGAGCATCTCAGTCACGTGCTGGGACCTATAGAGACAATTTGGATCAAGACGCCGATCCACACCTGGCGGTCTGCGAGCGATACACCGATTACACCGTTCGCGAGACCGCAGTCGAAAGACCTTCGCGACAAAAACTTCGCCCTGCTCGGCGAGCAACAAATCACGGCCCTGGAACTCGCCTACCGATGGCAGTTCAAAGAGCGCTTATACGCCTGGCTGAACACCCGCGACGCTCAAACATTTTCTCTGCTGAACAGCGATCAAACTGAGTGGTGGCTAGAACACGTTCTAGACAGCGGCAACGCCTGGGGACTGGTCAGCGAACGAGGACTGGTAACATGGGCGGAGACCTGCGTCGACTGGGGACGAGACTTCGCCACTCGCCCTGACAGCCCCTATCAAGAGTGGCTAAGCCAAAACCCCGACAAAGGGCGTTTGGCACCCGAACTGCGTATCGAAGCACTGGATGATTATCGCCAGCAAGCGCTGGAAGCAAAGGACACTGCAAATGGCTGACAAGAGCGGAACACTCCAACAACAGCGCAACGCCTGTTTCCCCACCACCACAGCAAAAGCCACCGGCGGCTGCCCCCTCACCGGCCCCGATGTCGCCATCGTTCCGATGCGCTATGCGCTGGATCGCTCTCGATACGATGAAGATCCGAAAAAACTTAAGCCATTATTGAAGTCGGGTAAGTGGGCTGCGTTGCCTGACTTGAAGACTCGTAGCTACACCTTACGTCAGCTTTATGACGGTTATGTCTACGTTTACGACGAAACCGCAAAAACGTTTCACGAGTACGAATTTTCTGCCGCCAACAGCTCTTTAACCCGTGTACAACTGACCGAAGCAGAAACAGGTAAAGATGAACGTAAAGCTTCTGGAGCGGGTAAGAACTATCTGATCTATCCACGTAAAAATCAACTGCGTATCGCCTACTCACCTAAGCAGTGGACTTGGCGTACCTGCGAACATATGCGGTCAAACCCAGGCAGTCGTAAACAATGGATGAAAGCCCTTGACCTCCCGAGTTACTGCATCAATATGTCAACGGCTGAAACACTACCATTGCTATCCATTGCTGAAGCAGCAGCTGATGTCGATAAAGGGGCCGTTATTTCCGATAAGCGTTTAGCTGATTCTGCCATCCCACCATACGCTACCGACGGAAAGGCAAACGGCAAACGAATTTTTAGCACGCTTGCAGCCGATGTTCATTGGACAGGCAGTGTCCCCGACAAGGAAAGCGCTCTTATCATAGCCCTTGACGACCCGTTAGCAGTATTGAATGACTTAGGCATGCAATTAGCGGCGGATCAGGTGGCTTATGAGAGCTGGCAACAACAACACGAACATAAAATACAAATTGCTCAGACAGTAGAGATTTTATGCGGCGCCAACGTAGCTCCAGATAATCTTCCCGTCTCAATACGTGGTGACGCTGCGAAAATTCGTCAATACCAGCGAGACTTGGATGCATATTATACACAGAGGGAAAATGAAAAAACCCAAGCGGTTCTTAGTGCCATGGGGGGACGGAGTACCGCAATAACACTGCCAAGTAGCTTCAAGTCGTTAGAAATGGCAAAGACCATTAAGATTAAATACGGCACTACCCCGACAGAAGCCGATTATCAGGCTTGGTCAGAACGTGCTAAATGGCGACGCGAAATCAATTTGGATGGAGCACACGCCTACATCCAAAGTCACCAACAGAACGGTGAGACATTACTTAATAATGTTCACCAGACTCAACATGACTTTCAAGCCTGGTCGAAACACATAGGCATTGATCCATTACGTTTATTTATTGACACCACAAGTACCAAGCAACTTCATTACCTGCAAGCTACAATGGCCAGCCTGCTTTCAATATATTGTCAAAATAAAAACTCTAGCGATTGGTTGGCAAAAGAAGACATTAGAGCCGAAAGTCTCTTCGGCACTATTCGGTACGGATTTTCTCCTGCACTAAAAGACGCATTGGACACACAGGCTAATCTTTTACTTAACGGCATTGGAGACATGACAACACTGGCAACTAGAGTCGGTGAGCTTAACGGTGTACTCAATCAAGATGATTTCGTTGAAAAACCTTGGATGAAGGCGCTTAAAAAACCTGTTCAAGATACGTTCCTTGCTATGCGTGAACTGGCGACCAGGGAAGGCAAGGCAACTGCAGAAACCATTTTGATGGCGCTAATCCCATCGGACAGTCGCATGGCCATGGGAAAAAACCAAAACATTTCCGCTCTCATTAGAAACTTCTTAATTGGTCAAGTTTTAAGCAACTCCCCTGACCGACCCGCAATTGATTCGAAAGTCTCCGAAAAGCTGAAGACTTGGAAGAATCAATGGCTATTGCTCAACAAACAAATTGCAGACACCCGCAAGCAATGGATTTATCCGGATCGCGCTGGACAACGCAAGAGCCTCGCACGAACACTGCAAATGCAAGAAGCAAAATTACAAATGCATGAACTCAAGATGCCCGGCGTACTTGACTATCAAAATAATAAATATGCGGAATTACTACGCGAAGAAATTAAAACATTTGCTTCTTCACGTATTGATATCGCAAAAAACTGGAATACCAGAGCAAAAGCCTGGAGTGAGAAGTGGGGACTAAATGCTGGCCCAATAGTTTTGGGCGTAATAGCGATAAATTTTATAAATACTGCCCTCACTTATCGCGACCTCACTAAAGATGGTCAGTTTAGCAACAAGGACATCGCTAAAGTCAGCTACGGATTGGGCTATAGCTTTAATCTTTTGATGGCCGTATTTGTCGAAACACCATGGAAAATCATAAAGAACGCAGTACCTGTTCTGATTGATGAAGTCGAAATTGGAATATTAAATCAATCGGCCGCTTTCTGGACGACAGAAGGAAAAACCGTATGGGCGAGTGCTATCCGGGCCTTCGGTCGGAGGATGGTCGCGATGGGAGCATTCGCAGTTATCTCCACAGTTCTTGAGATATGGGATATCCAAGATGATTATGGCAATGCAAGAAGCCCTGCGGAAAAAGCTGCAATGTGGGTGAAAGGCTTTGCTGTATTTGGAATGGGCGTTGCGGGTATCGCGCAATTGCTAACAGGGGTAACACTTGCGGGGGATTTAGTTGTTTTGGTAATGAACCCTTGGTTTGCAGTTGCCATGCTAGTCTTGGGCGCTGTATATCTGGCAGCAACGCTGGCTCTGAATTATTTCAAATCAGACGGCGTAGGTTGGTGGTTGCGGAAATGTTGTTGGTCACACTCAAAAGACATGCAATACAAGGATACTCTCGAAGGTCAAGCAGAAGAGAAACGCGACTTGTTAGAAATACAGTTAAGCCCGCAAGTCTACGTTAAAGGAACATTTATTACAAAAAGAGTATTCCGAGGAAGGCTTGGATACCAAAATGAGGAAACTTTAAACGGAGCATGGGTGCATCTTCGCTTGCCAAGCGCAGTTCGTGGTCAGCTTGTCCAATTTAATGTTATCGATAGCAAACGTTTACTACCTATGATGCCGGTTAGAAGAATGGATGACCCAGTGCAGGATCCATTTCTAGACAAAGGGCAATTCGCGGACGTCAGCACATTTGGTGTAGAAGTGGATTCTAAACCAAGTTCTACTCG
The DNA here is from genome assembly GCF_044743525.1 of Pseudomonas sp. NPDC087598. Classification (NCBI taxonomy): domain Bacteria; kingdom Pseudomonadati; phylum Pseudomonadota; class Gammaproteobacteria; order Pseudomonadales; family Pseudomonadaceae; genus Pseudomonas; species Pseudomonas sp. NPDC087598. Next base: position 3,979 of record NZ_JBIUWQ010000064.1, read on the forward strand.
TTATCCGGTTATGCCTGCTTCAATCGAAGATATCGTCTGGCGGACATGGATCCCGGTGGATAAGAGTGCTGATTTCATAGAACTTCAGATTTGGTACCCTACGCAGATTCTTGCAGCAGGTACGGAAGATAATGGCTACTTATATCAATTAGAGCTTGATAAATCCGGAAACAGCTCAATCGATGGTTTGAGCGTTACAGAGCTTCAAGTAAAATCTTCTAGTCGCACAGGTGCAATGATCCTGGCCGTAGCGGAATAATTTAAATATGCCAACCATTAATGAAGACACGTTCAACCATCGGACCTCTAACAAAAAACTCAATAAGGAGCCAAAACCTCAAGAAGTTGAACTTATGAACTGGTCAACAAAAACAATAAAGTCTTCACCAAAGGATATTATGAAGGCTCAACTTTGGCTAATTGCTGGCGCAACACTAATGAACGCATTAGTGACAGCTGCGGTTTGGCAGAACTTACCAAAGTACAACACGGGGTTGTTAATTGCCTACATTTTCTCATACGCCTTAACTGGTTATTTTATTTTGATTTTGCGACAGAAAACAGTTTTCAATTATCGACTAACAGAGACGCACGGCGAAGTAGAGCATTATCGATACTACCCAAGGTATGCTGGGACAATATTCAAAGGCTTCGCTTCTTTTACGGTATTATTCTTTGTAGGCGCGTCGCTTTATACAGGCTCATTATCCTTTATGATCGGCCCCGCAACAATGGCGCTTGGAGCGTCAAGATTTCTTTTCGGCTGGAAGAATGAGATTACAAATTTACGCAGTTCACCGTGGCGAGAATATAACTTTGTAACCATAGACCGTAAGAGACTTATGGTTGTCACGCATAGAAGTAATCAATCCGTAGGATTTGAAACGCGCTTTACAGAAGACACGGAACTTGAGAAATATTTGAACAACTTAAAAAAACTACTCCCAAAGAGCGCAATATATTCAGAAAAAAATTGGCCCGGATAATCACACGAACAGTATTTTCAACACTAAGTGTCGAAATCCTTAAACGTTATAGAGCCAAATTTATCAAGTAGATTTTAACAAGAACAATAGACCCTTCTGGGTCGATGATCGGACTGAAAGGGTAACCTAATGTAGATAGAACACAGATCAAGAACCTGCTGCAAATTCGCATAATCTGGATGAAAGCCCCGTTGTCGGATGGACCTGCCATTCACCCCCTACCAAAGGGTAGTTGGTGTCGGCCTTGCAATGATCAACAAATAGAATTGATAACATATTAATATAAATTCCCTCTCTTTATCGCAGCACCCTTTTCGTTATGAAGAAAGAGTTTATCTGTATCAATTAAAATCAGAGCCTTCTGAAAATACAGAATCCGATGATCTGAGCAAAACGTCTTTGCAAGTAAAATCAAAAAAACCCGAAGGTGCACTAGCGTTAGTAATACAAGAGCAAAGTCAATGCTTACTAAACATGAAGCCCCACAAAACCCTGACCACCATACCTCCCCCTCTTTAGAGGACGACTTATCAACTAAAGATGAAGTTGAAATAATAAACTGGTCAGTTCGCTCTTTAGACCAACCTTGGCGAGACATTATTTTAGGACCGATAATTCTTGGATTGATCGCGATAGCGCTCTGTGCTGGCGTCACTTGGCGAATGTGGGAAAACATTGGTGACAACATTGAATCATGGATAGCGATTTGCAGTATTATTTGCGGCATGCTATTTGGACTTTTAATGATCACGCGACAAAAGACGGTTTTCAATTTCCGACTTACGCAAAGTGGTGCATCAATTGAGCAATACCTTTATTTCCCAAATTTCGCAGCCCCCTTATTTCGAACAACGGCAATCGCCATCCTGTTACTATTTATATTCGCAGCTATATATACAGGATCAGTTCTTTTCTTGATAGGTCCCGTCGCGATGACCCTTGGTTCAATCCGACTCCTACTAGGATGGGAGAACGAAGTAAAACAAAAATCCACGCAATGGGCCTTACATGACCTTATCATAATAGATCGAAGAAGAAACATGATCATTGCCACTTTTAGCGATGAACCTTCGGTAGGATTAAATTTAAGATTCTCAAGTAGTAGCCAATTAAATCAATATCTTGAGACATTACGAACTCTACTACCAAATGAAACTGAATTTCGCGAGGAGCGTTGGCCATGGTAATTACCAGGCACAGTTTCGGAACGCCCCATCCTTTATCCATAAATTGATTTCAATTTTATTCCGCATGAAACTGCATCGAGCTTTATAGAAAAATCAAATCTCGCACACACACTTTTAAAGTAGCAAGCGTAAATGTAGCACGGAACACCACTTGAGCCCGCTAAGGCGGAGGAACTGACCAGATGGAGACTACAATTAGCTTTCTAAATAAAAACACCTTCGTAGCACTCGCATAGAGAATGTGAAACAAATAACCTAGGCGACTTTAAAAAATCAGAGAGCGTATAAAATTGGCCGTTCTTTTAAGACAGAAAATAAAGAACCCAACTTTATCAAAGAGGATTTTATGCAAAATCAGTTAAAAACATCAAAGCACAACACTCCTCTGATATCTTGGAAAACCAAAACTATCTCTGCATCACCCAAGAAAATCAAACAGGCCGAACTTCAAATCATTGCGGGCTTCTCTTTGATTTTTTCATATGTTGCCTGGCTAGCATCCACAAAAATTGCTGACAGCATAATAATTATAGCACCCACAGGAATAGTACTTATTACATTTGCAGCCTATATCATTCTAGTAATTGTGCGTCAAAAAACAGCATACAACTACACAGTAGATCATGAGAAAGGGCGAGTAGACTACCACCTCTACTACCCTGACTTCGCGAGTACACTATTTAAAAGCATAGCGACACTGGCGATTCTCTCCTTCATCGCAACGGCCATTTATACCGGTTCACTTTTACTCTTAATAGGCCCTGTTGCTATGACTCTAGGCGCTGTTCGTTTTTTATTATTTTGGAAAAATGAAACACACAGCAGAAATAGTACTCTATGGATTAACTATAATTTCGTAACCGTCGACTATGAAAGACTAATGGTTATTACACACTGCACGGATCAAACGCTAGGATTTGAAGCTCGCTTCCCAGACAAGCAGCTACTCGAAAAATACTTAAAAATACTGAGGAGCCTACTTCCCAAGTCCGCCATATACACAGAGAAAAAATGGGATCACTAATTTAAGAATTTAAAGACGATTTGGCTCCACAGTAAAATAAGCACCCACGACGGAAGCGAGTTCAACCGCCTGGTCGGTATGCTCCGTTTCAAGCGTCGCTTCCGTCGACTCTTCGTCGCCCCCTTTGAAGAGTTCGATCCAGTGCTGCAACTGCTTCCAAACGGTTATGGTTCCCACGACTACGCGTTGTGGCTGCATCATCGCTATACCGACAACAAAATTTGCCTGGCGACCAAGGTTCACTCGCTGGGGCTGGATCAGGCCAACGCACTCGCTTTTTGGGATTGCCTGCAACGTTACATGGATGTCACACAACCGCTGCCTGACCTGCCTGTGCTTGAGCAAAGTCGCCATCTTGATCCCGTGACTGCGGCCCACGATGTAAAAACTGGCCGCAACCCACGTCGATGGAGAGATCAGTCGGAGAAAGGTTGGATCACAGGTGGCCAGAAGACTCTGGCCAAGCAGTTGCAGGAGTATCCATGGCAAAAAGAACCCTGCATCGTGAAAGCGCGTATCGATCCATCGTTGACGATTGAGGCGTACTACCGCGCTCAAGAAGCGAAGGGCATAGTTTCTACTCCGAAGGCCGATGACTTTGATGATGTTCATCGGCCTTGATGAGCTGGCTCTTCAGTTCAACTGGCGCACCTGCTTCTCCAACTCCACCTTCAACCCAGGCTCAAGTTTCAATTGCCGCGCCAGCTCATCCAGATAGCTCTTCTCCATGAAGTTCTCCTCATCGACGAGCATCACGCTGGCGATATACATCTCAGCCGCCATCTCCGGCGTACTGGCAGCGCGGGCGACGTCGGTTGGGTCGAGAGGTTTGTTGAGTTCGGCGTGAAGCCAGTGTTGCAGTTCCTGATCGTTGTCGAGCTTGGTGAACTCACCCTCGATCAGTTGGCGTTCGCGATCATCGATGTGGCCGTCGGCTTTGGCGGCGGCGACCAGGGCTTTGAGGATCGCCTGGCTGTGTTGTTCGGCTTGCGCGGGTGGCAAGCGGTCGAGGGTTTGTGGCTCGGTTTGCGGGGCGGTGCCTTTTTGGGCGTTGTAGTTGCCGTAGGCTTTGTAGGCCAGCACACCCAGTGCAGCGAGGCCGCCGTAGATCGCGACTTTACCGCCGACCTTACGCACTTTCTTGTTGCCGAGGAGCAGGCCCATTGCGCCGGCTGCCAATGCGCCGCCGCCCGCGCCTGAGAGCAGACCGCCGAGGGCGCCTTTGCTGGATGATCCGCCAAGCAGGCTGCCCAAGCCGCCGGACGATTTGTTCTGCGAGCCACCGGCCTTGTTTTGCAACAGATCCTGGCCGGATTTGAGTAGTTGATCGAGCAATCCACGGGTGTTCATGTTCCGCCTCCAAAACAGGGGTTATCCGGATCTATAAGGCCCTCAGCCTAGTTCGAAAGTGCCCCTGCCCTGCTTGCGAGTGTGCTTCCAGATGTTGCTTGCTGGCCTGTGGCGAGGGAGCTTGCTCCCGCTGGGCTGCGAAGCGGCCCCATTTCGAGATAACGCCATCGCGAAGGTTGACGACTGCTGCGCAGCCGAGCGGGAGCAAGCTTCCTCGCCACAGTGGGGATTGATGGCGCGCGTAGCACCGCTGAAAAATAGATATACACTCCAGCCAATCTATAAAAACCGCCCACTGGGTACCCTTCTCATGATGACCCTGCGTCAGATCCGTCACTTCATCGCGGTGGCCGAGACCGGCTCGATCTCCGCCGCCGCGCAAACCGCTTTTATTTCCCAATCCACCCTGACCCTGGCGATCCAGCAATTGGAAGAAGAAATCGGTGTCAGCCTGTTCAGCCGTCACGCTAAAGGCATGACGCTGACACACCAAGGTCATCAATTCCTGCGCCAGGCACACTTGATTCTGGCGACCGTCGACAACGCCAAGCGCAGCCTGCAACAGAGTACCGATCAGGTCGCCGGGCAATTGATCGTTGGGGTGACCAGTCTGGTCGCCGGTTATTACCTCGCGGATCTACTGACTCGATTTCAACGAGCCTACCCCAACGTTGAAATTAGAGTGATGGAGGATGAACGCCCCTATATCGAGCATTTGCTGGTCAGCGGCGAGATCGATGTTGGCGTGTTGATCCTGTCCAATCTCGAAGATCGCCATGCCTTGCAGACCGAAGTGCTGACTCACTCACCGCACCGTTTATGGCTGCCGGCGCAGCATCCTTTGCTGGAACACGACAGCATCAACCTTGCCGATGTCGCCCGCGAACCGTTGATTCAACTGAACGTCGATGAAATGGATCGCAACGCCCAACGCTTATGGCGCGGTGCTGGGCTGCAACCGAAGATCACCCTGAGAACCGCCTCCACCGAAGCCGTGCGAAGCCTTGTTGCGGCGGGTTTAGGCGTGTCGATCCAGCCAGACATGACCTATCGCCCATGGTCACTGGAGGGCGACATCATCGAGGCGCGGCCCATCGCCGATCTCAATCAGACCCTCGATGTCGGCCTGGCCTGGCGTCGTGGCACCGCGCGCCCGGCGTTGGTCGATCCATTCCTGACCGTCGCCCGCGAGCAACCCCACGGTGGACGCAAGCCATCTATTTAATCGAATGCCACCTTCAGTATTTAGAATTTGTCGACCTCGAAGCCGCGCACTAGTCTTGCTGCATCTATAAGACGTTCGGCTCCCGGTCACAGGGAGTGTCATGAACACACAAGAAAAGAGAACGCGAAAAATGGCTGGCGCGCAGACCCCGATGTGTACCGCGTTGTTGATCGACGGCGAACTGGTTGCTGGCGAGGGCTTTGTCGAGCCGATCCTCAACCCGGCAACCGGTGAAGTTCTAACGCACATCGCCGAGGCCAGCACCGAGCAAGTCGAAGCCGCCATCCTTGCCGCCCATCACGCCTTTGACGGCTGGTCGCGCACCACGCCGCAGCAACGCTCCAACCTGTTGCTCGACATCGCCAACGCCGTCGAAAAGCACGCCGATCACCTCGCCCGCCTCGAATCGCTGAACTGTGGCAAGCCGTTGCACCTAGCGCGTCAGGACGATCTGACAGCGACTGTCGATGTGTTTCGTTTCTTCGCTGGCGCCGTGCGTTGCCAGACCGGTCAACTCAGCGGTGAATACGTGCCGGGCTACACCAGCATGGTGCGCCGCGATCCGATTGGCGTGGTCGCCTCGATTGCGCCGTGGAACTACCCGATCATGATGGCCGCGTGGAAAATCGCCCCGGCCCTCGCCGCCGGCAACACGCTGGTGTTCAAACCATCCGAACACACGCCGCTGTCGATTCTGGCGTTGGCGCCTGCGCTGGCCGAAATCCTCCCGCGCGGGGTGATCAACATCATCTGCGGTGGCGGTGAAGGCGTCGGCAGCCACTTGGTCGGCCACGCGAAAGTGCGCATGGTCTCCCTGACCGGCGATATCGTCACCGGGCAGAAAATTCTTCAAGCCGCCGCGAAAACCCTCAAACGCACACACCTCGAACTCGGCGGCAAAGCCCCGGTAATCGTCTGCAACGACGCTGACATTCAAGCGGTGGTCGAAGGCGTGCGCACCTACGGTTACTACAACGCCGGGCAGGACTGCACCGCCGCGTGCCGGATCTACGCGCAGGCCGGAATTCACGACAAACTGGTCGCCGAACTCGGCGCCGCCGTCAGCAGCCTGCGCTTCGCTGGCAAACGTGATGCCGACAACGAGATTGGCCCGCTGATCAGTACTCGCCAGCGCGATCGCGTGGCCAGTTTCGTCGAACGTGCCCTCGGTCAGCCGCACATCGAACGCGTGACCGGTGCGGCGGTGCATTCCGGCGCCGGTTTCTACTATCAACCGACGCTGCTGGCCGGTTGCAAACAGAGCGATGAGATCGTCCAGCGCGAAGTGTTCGGCCCGGTCGTCACCGTGACCCGTTTCGATGAACTCGCGCAAGCGGTCGACTGGGCCAACGACTCCGAATACGGCCTCGCCTCGTCGGTGTGGACACAGAATCTGGACAAGGCGATGCAGGTTGCCGCGCGCCTGCAATACGGCTGCACGTGGATCAACAGCCATTTCATGTTGGTCAGCGAAATGCCCCACGGCGGGCTGAAACGCTCCGGTTACGGCAAAGACTTATCCAGTGATTCGCTTCAGGACTACAGCGTGGTGCGGCACATCATGGCCCGCCACGGCCAGCATCTCTGACTACGCTAATAACAAGCCGAAAACGGCATGCTTCACCGCGTTCAAAACTGCCCCGACCATAATTTAAAGAAGAGGGTTCAACCATGTTCGTGCACAAGACCGCACTGCTCAGTGCAATCACCACGGCCTTGCTGGCCAGCGCCAGTCTGCAAGCCGCCGAGCCGTTGAAGGCTGTCGGCGCTGGCGAAGGTCAGCTGGATATCGTTGCGTGGCCGGGTTACATCGAACGTGGCGAGAGCGACAAGGCCTACGACTGGGTGACCGGTTTCGAGCAGGAAACCGGCTGCAAGGTCAACGTCAAGACCGCCGCCACTTCCGACGAAATGGTCAGTCTGATGGCCAAGGGCGGTTACGACCTGGTCACCGCGTCGGGCGATGCCTCGCTGCGGTTGATTGTCGGCAAGCGTGTGCAACCGATCAACACCGCGTTGATCCCGAACTGGAACACCCTCGACCCGCGCCTGAAAGACGCGCCGTGGTACGTGGTCAACAAACAGACTTACGGCACCCCGTACCAATGGGGGCCGAACGTGCTGATGTACAACACCAATGTATTCAAGACCGCGCCGACCAGCTGGAATGTGGTGTTCGCCGCGCAGGACTTGCCCGATGGCAAGCCGAACAAGGGCCGCGTGCAGGCCTATGACGGCCCGATCTACATTGCCGATGCGGCGTTGTATCTGAAGTCGACCAAGCCTGAACTGGGGATCAAGGACCCGTATCAACTGACCGAAGATCAGTACAAAGCTGTGCTTGATCTGTTGCGTGCGCAGCAGCCGCTGATCCACCGCTACTGGCATGACACCACGGTGCAGATGAGCGACTTCAAAAACGAAGGAGTGGTCGCTTCCAGCGCATGGCCGTATCAGGTCAACGGTCTGATGAACGAGAAACAGCCGATTGCTTCGACCATTCCGAAAGAAGGCGCTACAGGCTGGGCCGACACCACCATGTTGCACGCCGAGGCCAAGCACCCGAACTGCGCGTACAAGTGGATGGACTGGTCGCTGAAACCGAAAGTCCAGGGTGATGTGGCGGCGTGGTTTGGTTCGTTGCCGGCGGTGCCGGCGGCGTGCAAGGAGAGCGAACTGCTCGGCGCAGAGGGGTGCAAGACCAACGGCTTTGATCAGTTCGACAAGATCGCCTTCTGGAAAACCCCGCAGGCTGAAGGTGGCAAGTTCGTGCCGTACAGCCGCTGGACCCAGGATTACATCGCGATCATGGGCGGCCGCTAAAAGTCATTCCGGTAGCTACTGCGCGTCGACCGGCCGCACCCGGGCAGTGCTCGCCTCCTCACGTACTAACGTACGCTCCGGGGGCTGCGCGCTGGCCGGACACGGCTAATCGCCGCTCGCTACGCTCCCGAAACGACTTTGCCCCGTCGACCTTTATCAAAAGCAAAACTGAAATTCGAAAGACTGATTTTTCAGAAGTCCAGGCAGGGCCGCTGCGACGGCCCGCGCCTTTTTGGAGCACCGCACCATGACGCTTGCAGTCCAGTTCACCAACGTTTCCCGGCAGTTCGGCGAAGTGAAGGCCGTTGACCGGGTTTCCATCGATATCCAGGACGGCGAGTTCTTTTCCATGCTCGGCCCTTCCGGCTCGGGCAAAACCACCTGCCTGCGCCTGATCGCCGGGTTCGAACAACCGAGCGCCGGCTCGATCCGCATTCACGGCGCCGAAGCGGCCGGTCTGCCGCCGTATCAACGTGACGTCAACACGGTGTTTCAGGATTACGCGCTGTTCCCGCACATGAACGTCCTCGACAACGTCGCCTACGGGTTGAAGGTCAAAGGCGTCGGAAAAACCGAACGGCACAAACGCGCCGAAGAAGCCTTGGACATGGTCGCTCTTGGCGGTTACGGCGCACGTAAACCGGTGCAGTTGTCCGGCGGTCAGCGCCAACGTGTCGCCCTCGCTCGCGCTTTGGTCAATCGTCCGCGTGTGCTGTTGCTCGATGAGCCTTTGGGCGCCCTCGACCTGAAATTGCGCGAGCAAATGCAAAGCGAACTGAAGAAGCTGCAACGCCAGCTCGGCATCACCTTCATCTTCGTCACCCACGATCAGACCGAAGCGCTGTCGATGTCCGACCGCGTCGCCGTATTCAACAAGGGCCGCATCGAACAGGTCGACACGCCACGCAATCTGTACATGAAACCGACCACCACGTTCGTGGCTGAATTCGTCGGCACTTCGAACGTGATTCGTGGCGATCTGGCGCGTCAGCTCAGTGGTCATCCTCAGCCGTTTTCGATACGTCCGGAGCACGTGCGTTTCGCCGAAGGCCCGTTGGCCAGCCACGAAATCGAAGTCAGCGGTCTGCTCCACGACATCCAGTATCAGGGCAGTGCCACGCGCTATGAACTGACACTGGAAAACGGCCAGACCCTGAGCATCAGCCACGCTAATAATCAGTGGATCGACAGCAGCGCCCAGCACCAGACCGGCCAGCGCCTCAGTGCGCGCTGGGCACGGGAAGCGATGATTCCACTGCACGACACCGTGGCGAGCGGGGTGTGACATGAGCACGCTCGCGATGACTCAATCGCCACCCTTGCGCAGGTTTTCCAACCTGCTCTACCGCAAGCCGAATCTGTATCTGTCGATGCTGCTGGTGCCGCCACTGCTGTGGTTCGGCGCGATCTATCTGGGGTCTCTGCTGGTGTTGCTGTGGCAGGGTTTCTACACCTTCGACGACTTCACCATGGCGGTAACGCCTGATCTGACCCTGGCGAATTTCGCCGCGCTGTTTCAGCCGTCGAACTTCGACATCATCCTGCGCACGCTGAGCATGGCCATCGTCGTGTCGATCGCCAGCGCCATCGTCGCGTTCCCGATCTCCTACTACATGGCGCGCTACACCACCGGCAAGACCAAGGCGTTTTTCTACATCGCGGTGATGATGCCGATGTGGGCCAGTTACATCGTCAAGGCCTACGCGTGGACGTTGCTGTTGGCCAAGGGCGGTGTGGCGCAATGGTTCGTGCAGCACCTGGGACTGGAGCCGGTGTTGCAGTTCATTCTGGGGATTCCCGGCGTGGGCGGCAGTACCTTGTCGACCTCGCATCTGGGGCGGTTCATGGTGTTTGTCTACATCTGGCTGCCGTTCATGATCTTGCCGATTCAGGCTTCGCTGGAGCGCTTGCCACCGTCGCTGTTGCAGGCCTCCGCCGACCTTGGCGCCAAACCGCGTCAGACGTTTATGCAGGTGATTTTGCCGCTGTCGATTCCGGGCATCGCGGCGGGTTCGATCTTCACTTTTTCGCTGACCTTGGGCGACTTCATCGTGCCGCAACTGGTCGGGCCGCCGGGGTATTTCGTTGGCAGCATGGTGTACGCGCAGCAAGGTGCGATCGGCAATATGCCGATGGCGGCGGCGTTCACGTTGGTGCCGATTGTGTTGATCGCGGTTTACCTGTCCATCGTCAAACGTCTGGGGGCCTTCGATGCACTCTGAAAAGGCTTCATTAGGTTTACGCATCGCAGCCTGGGGCGGATTGGTGTTTCTGCACTTCCCGATCCTGATCATCTTCCTTTACGCCTTCAACACCGAAGAGGCCGCGTTCAGCTTTCCGCCTAAAGGCTTCACACTGCACTGGTTCAGCGTGGCGTTTTCGCGGCCTGACGTGCTGGAGGCGATCAAGCTTTCATTGCAAATCGCAGCCATCGCCACGTCGATTGCGATGGTGCTTGGCACGCTGGCTTCGGCAGCGCTGTACCGCCGCGACTTCTTCGGCAAGCAGGGCATTTCACTGATGTTGATTTTGCCGATTGCGTTGCCGGGGATCATTACCGGGATCGCCTTGCTGGCGACGTTCAAGACGCTGGGGATCGAACCGGGGATGTTCACCATCATCGTCGGTCACGCGACCTTCTGCGTGGTGATCGTCTACAACAACGTCATCGCCCGCCTGCGCCGCACTTCGCACAGTTTGATCGAGGCCTCGATGGACCTCGGTGCCGACGGCTGGCAGACCTTTCGCTACATCATCCTGCCGAACCTCGGCTCGGCTTTGCTGGCCGGTGGCATGTTGGCGTTCGCGCTGTCGTTCGACGAAATCATCGTCACCACGTTTACCGCCGGGCATGAACGCACGTTGCCGTTGTGGCTGCTCAACCAGTTGAGCCGACCACGGGATGTGCCGGTGACCAATGTCGTCGCCATGTTGGTGATGATGGTGACCATGTTGCCGATCCTGGGCGCGTATTACCTGACGCGTGGTGGCGAGAGCGTCGCCGGTAGCGGCGGGAAATAAATATCTGACAGACACCAAAATCCCCTGTGGGAGCGGGCTTGCCCGCGATGGCGGTGTGTCAGCCACCATCAATTTTGAATGGGATTGCCTCATCGCGGGCAAGCCCGCTCCCACAGGGTTCTCGATTCGGCCAGAACAATAAAAGTGTTAGTGAGGACAAAACCATGCAAACCAAACTCTTGATCAACGGCCAACTGGTCAACGGTGAAGGCCCGGCGCAACCGGTGCTCAACCCAGCACTCGGCGAAGTACTGGTGGAGATCAACGAAGCCACTGAAGCCCAAGTCGATGCCGCCGTGCGTGCCGCCGACAACGCTTTCACCGACTGGTCGCAAACCGCACCGAAAGACCGCTCGTTGCTGCTGCTCAAACTGGCCGACGCCATCGAAGCCCACGGCGAAGAACTGGCCAAACTTGAATCCGACAACTGCGGCAAACCCTACAGCGCCACGCTCAATGACGAGATTCCAGCGATTGCCGACGTGTTCCGTTTCTTCGCCGGCGCCAGCCGTTGCATGAGCGGTTCGGCGGGTGGCGAATACCTGCCCGGTCACACCTCGATGATCCGCCGCGACCCGGTTGGCGTGATCGCCTCCATCGCGCCGTGGAACTACCCGCTGATGATGGTCGCCTGGAAAATCGCCCCAGCACTGGCGGCCGGTAATACCGTGGTGCTCAAGCCGTCGGAACAAACCCCGCTGACCGCGTTGCGTCTGGCCGAACTGGCGTCGGAAATCTTCCCGGCCGGTGTGCTCAATCTGGTATTCGGTCGCGGTCCTACCGTTGGCAGTCCGTTGGTCACGCACCCGAAGGTGCGCATGGTTTCGCTGACCGGCTCCATCGCCACGGGCGCCAACATCATTTCCAGCACCGCTGACAGCGTTAAACGCATGCACATGGAACTGGGCGGCAAGGCGCCGGTGATCATCTTCGATGACGCCGATATCGATGCGGCGGTTGAAGGCATTCGCACCTTCGGTTTCTACAACGCCGGGCAGGATTGCACGGCTGCGTGCCGGATCTATGCGCAGCAAGGCATCTACGACAAGTTTGTCGAGAAGCTCGGAGCGGCGGTGAGCAGCATCAAATATGGGTTACAGGATGATCCGTCGACTGAGCTGGGGCCGTTGATCACCGCGCAACATCGCGACCGTGTTGCCGGGTTTGTCGAGCGCGCCGTGGCGCAACCGCACATTCGTTTGATCACTGGCGGCAAGGCTGTCGAGGGCAATGGCTTCTTCTTCGAACCGACCGTGCTGGCTGATGCGCAGCAAGACGACGAAATCGTCCGCCGCGAAGTGTTTGGGCCGGTGGTTTCGGTGACCAAGTTCACTGATGAAGCGCAAGCGCTGGAGTGGGCCAACGACTCGGACTACGGCCTCGCCTCCTCCGTGTGGACAGCGGATGTAGGACGCGCGCATCGCATGTCGGCGCGTTTGCAGTACGGCTGCACGTGGGTGAATACGCATTTCATGCTCGTCAGCGAAATGCCCCATGGCGGTCAGAAATTGTCCGGGTATGGGAAGGACATGTCCATGTATGGGCTGGAGGACTACACCACGGTTCGGCATGTGATGTTCAAGCATTGAAAAAGCATCGCGAGCAGACCCACTCCTACATGGGATCGCAATTCAACCTGTAGGAGTGAGCCTGCTCGCGATCGCGTCAACTCCGGCTTCAAGGCAGAAACCGGCACTGCGCACCACCAGGATTCAACACCTAACAATAACTACCGAACCGGGCGGCGCCCGCGAAGCCCCGCCACGGCCTCGGCCATCCGAAATCTGCCGATTTCACGGAGCAAACACACATGAGTTCCTCACCCGATCTCGCCGCAACCGTCGCCGACAGCGATGCCGAACAACTGCGCAAACTGGGCTACACCTCCAACTTCAACCGCAGCATGAGCCTGTGGGAAAACTTCGCTTTAGGCTTCACCTATCTGTCACCGGTCGTAGGGGTTTATACCCTCTTCGGCCTGTGCCTCGCCGCTGGCGGGCCACCGATGTTCTGGGCCTATTTGCTGGTCGGTTGCGGCCAGTTGCTGGTGTGCCTGATCTTCGGCGAAGTGGTTTCGCAGTTCCCGATTTCCGGCGGCGTTTACCCTTGGGCGCGTCGTTTGGTGGGCAAGAAGTGGGCGTGGATGGTCGGCTGGATCTACTCCATCGCCCTCTGCGTCACCATCGCTGCAGTCGCCGTCGGCGCAGGTCCGTACCTAGCCGCGATGCTCGGTTTTGAACCGAGCAACAACACCAACATCGTCATCGCCCTGGTGCTGACTCTGTTCGCCACGCTGGTCAACCTCAGCGGCACCAAAGTGTTGGCGCGCATCGCCATGTTCGGCTTTCTCTGCGAACTGGTGGGCGCAGTGATCGTCGGCGTTTACCTGCTGGTGTTCGAACGTCACCAACCGCTGAGCGTGCTGTTCAACACCTTCGAAATCAGCGTCGACGGCTCGTATCTGCCGGCGTTCCTCACTGCGTCATTGGCGGGGATGTTCCTCTACTACGGTTTCGAGGCTTGCGGTGATGTCGCCGAAGAAACCCCGAACCCGAGCGCGAAAATCCCGGTGGCCATGCGCATGACCATCTACATCGGCGGCATCGCGGCGATGTTTGCCTGCCTGGCGCTGATCCTCGCCGTACCGGACATGCAAGCGGTGATCAACGGCACCGACAAAGACCCGGTCACCACCATCCTCAACAATGCGTTCGGCCCGATCGGCTCGAAAGTGGTGATGGGCGTAGTGATGATTTCCTTCATCTCCTGCGTCATCAGCCTACAAGCAGCGGCGAGCCGTCTGCTGTATTCCTACGCTCGCGACGAAATGGTCATCGGCAGCCGACTGCTGAAGAAGATTTCTCCTACCACCCAAGTGCCAGTTGCCGCACTGTTCGTGTCCGGCGTCCTGCCGGCCCTGATCATCGCCCTCGGTTTCTTCCTGCAAGACGCCGTCGCTACGATCGTCAGCTTCGCCGCCATCGGCATCTACCTCGCGTTCCAGATGATCGTCCTGGCCGCGCTGTACGCCCGCAGCAAAGGCTGGAAACCAAGCGGCAAGTTCACCCTCGGCGCGTGGGGCTGGCCGGTGAACATCGGCGCGCTGGTGTATGGCGTTGGCGCAATCATCAACATGGCCTGGCCACGTACGCCGGATGCGGCTTGGTATGTGAACTATGCGATGGTATTGAGCACAGCGATCGTGATTGGCTTGGGGCTGGTTTATATGTGGATTGGCAAGCCGTATGACCATGGCAAGGCCCCGGCTGGGGATGCCTGGAAAGTGAGTCGCTAAGGGCGTTTGATCCCGGCACCGACAAGGTGCCGGGGTTCAGGAAGGCCGAGAAAAACCATCAAAAAGAAAGCTCTGCCTGATCGTGCTTCAACAAGGAAATACGGTCGAACAGTTTGATTTTTTCGTTGGCTTTTTGCTTGGCGTGATCGGACATGAATGCAATCAATTCTTCGAGCTGACTGACGTCTCCGACCACTTTGAATTCCTTTTCCTTGTTGACGAAAACAAGCGACTTCTTCTTTCTCGACAACAGTTCTATAACGTTGCTGAGCGTGCCGGTGCTCTTTGCATCCCAGATCATCAAGCCGTAGTCGGCTGCTTCGGCCATGACAACGTCTTTCTCGGTGAAGAAAGCTCTCGACCCTTTGGAGTGTTTGGATTCCACTGTTCTGGCGGGCCATTTCCCAAGGTTATTCCTCGGTGCCGAACCGCTGCAGAACACCGTGGTTCTGGATCGTTCGAGACTCAGCAGGTACTCCTGAATAGAGGTATCGGCGCCACCCGCATCCCCCACCACCACCTCGAACTCAGACGCCACAATATTATTGATGCGCTCTTTAACCTTGGGATCAAGGTTCTTGATGTTGATAGAGCCGGCAATAAATACAGTCGTCATTGAGTTCACTTCCAAGTTAGCGCTGCGACGTAAATTTTCCCTACCTTCGGATATTTACGCAAAACAGCGCAGGCCGCGTCCATCGACGCCCCGCTATCAAACAAATCATCTACAACCAAAACATTCCAGCATCCATCGGTGGTGATTTCATCATTGACGCTGAAACTTTCGCCAATCGCGGCAACCTTGTCGGCTTTGGAATGTAAATCCTTGAGCGACTTTCCCGTGGTCGCTTTTCGAAGCAAATCCGAGAAAACCGGCCGACCGATAATTCGTCCCAACGCTTGGGCAACTTCAGTCACCGGTTGTCGCTGACGAATATTTGAAGCAGGCATAGGCACTACAAACCCGACCTGATTCAATTTTGGGAACACATTTGTCGCTACCGCCTGGGCAAGTGGGCTGACCTGAGTCCAATCCTTTTGGTATTTGAGCTGGTAGGTCGCCTCGCCAATCTCGGTGCGCTGATTATCGAAGCATGGGTGTCCGCGATCATCGTTGCCAAGAAAGGTACTACTTACCATGTGTTTGTCCAGCACCCAGCCCTGATCCCAAGGGCCGTTGATCTGCTTGAGAGACACCTTCATTGAATTCTCCTTTATTCATAACAATCCTTTCAGCCCTGAAACCAAGGGCCGAGCATCTGCAGCGATGCGCAAGATTCAAACAAATAACGGAAAAAACACTGGTTAGGGGTGGTCTCGCTGGGGTCAATGCAAAAACAGGCATTTCCTACAGAGAAGGCCCTCAGTGATAAATCCTCTTTCCTACAGAAGGTATCGACAGAGCCGACTTGGCGTCTTGGGTGGCTAGCCGATAGGCTTTCTCTCGGCGGCGAAATCAGCGGCCCGGTGTCGGAGCCGGAATAAATATCAACACGGCGTGACCGCACTCATTTGAGTGGCGGCTCTATTCTCAAAATTGGAGTCGACAAATGCCTAACCACGTACAAATTCCTTCTGAAAGCTCCGCTTTCTTCACCCCCACCGTCTTCACCCGCCACAACCGCTTTCTCCACGCCTTCATGCAAGACCACGAAGCCTGGTTCTGTGTTCAGGATCTCGGTCGCTTGATGGGCTATCCGCTGAACGAACGCCTCACCCTGAAACTCGATACCGACCAGCGTCGCAATGTGCTTTTGCGCAAGGACGGCGAAATCGTCAACTGCGCGATGGTCAGCGAGTCCGGCCTGTTCGCCCTGCTCGTCCATCACTTCGTTCCGGAAAACCGCAATCTGCGCCAATGGCTGAGCCATGAGGTGATTCCGCTGTTGCGCGAAACCAGCGCGGTATCTATGGAGAACTGCCCGAGCCTGAGTTCGGTGAACTGGGCTGGCGTCACTGTGCCGCTGCTGCACTGGCAGCAACAGGCGTGGGTCAAATGGCGTGACGTGCCGGAGTTGATGCACGGCCAGCAGCCGTATCCGGTGCTCGGAACCTGTAGCTGAAGCCCATCTAACAAAAAACCTGTGGCGAGGGAGCTTGCTCCCGCTGGGTCGCGCAGCGGCCCCTCTTCAAAAAGCAGGGGACTGCTGCGCAGTCCAGCGGGAGCAAGCTCCCTCGCCACAGGTCCAGCGTTTAAACCTCTAGACGAGTTGTTTTGCAGATGAGATTGCCAATCACTGAAATGCCCCACGCTCTGGAAGTTATCCCAAGCGATGAGTTCTTCGCAGAGTGTTACCTAAAGCAAATCAGCGTAGCCATACGCCAGGAAGCAATAAAAGTCGGCATCGCTGATGCCGACGCAGGCAAGTTGATTGACTTGGCGACCGTAAAAGCCAAATGGCTTTCACGATCACAATCCCGGCGTTAAAACCGCGAAACACTCCGCATCGCATCCACCAGATACCTCATCGCAATCCGGTCGCTCTCCGAAAGCTCTCGATAACGCTCCACCAGCTTCAGCTCATCAGAGCTGAGCCGTCGTCTTTTGCGACCACTGCCGAGGCAGGGAAAGATGCCCAACATGTCGGTGATGCCTTGTATTTTTGCCATGGACGATGTCCTTCTCTAATACGTCAAAGAACTGCTGAACCACCACATCGCCCTGCCCCTTTCAGCAGTGTCGTGTGCCCCACCGGTCTTGGGATTCGCGACCGGTCATGCGCATAGAATAGGAATTAAATCGGCGCTGAAAAGGGTTGTTTAGAGTAATTAGTCGAAAAAAGCAGATATGCCGTGTAAATCAGAAATCGCTGTCGGAAAAAATACTGACATGTCTTGTTTCATTGCCAGATCGAGCCTCGTAATCAATCATTTCTGCTCGACAATCGAACGGTTTAAGCTAGCCGGCATCTGTTTATAGTCCGTTGCGTTTGGCCGAAGGCTTGTCCGAACCGTTATTTCTGATCCAGCACGTGCCAGGAAAGGCGCGGGATTGCACACGACAGGTTGTATTTATGCACCGCAGGAATTTGCTCAAAGCGTCCATGGCCATTGCGGCTTACACCGGTCTGTCGGCCACCGGCCTGCTGGCCAGCCGTGCCTGGGCTGCCAATGGTGGCGCGGCTGATGGCGAGGCGCAGGCCTTTGACTTCGAAGCGCTGAAGCGTCAGGCCAAGCAGTTGGCCGGCAGTGGCTATCAGGACACCAAGCAGGTGTTGCCGCCGACGCTGGCGACCATGACCCCGCAGAATTTCAATGCGATCCGCTACGACGGCGAGCATTCGTTGTGGAGGGAGAACAAGGGTCAGCTCGATGTGCAGTTCTTCCACGTCGGCATGGGCTTCCGTCAGCCGGTGCGCATGTACAGCGTCGATGCCAAGACCCGTACCGCCCGCGAGGTGCATTTCCGTCCGGCGCTGTTCAACTATGAGAACACCTCGGTCGACACCCAGCAGCTCAAGGGCGACCTGGGTTTTGCCGGCTTCAAGCTGTTCAAGGCGCCGGAACTGGATCGGCATGACGTGCTGTCCTTCCTCGGCGCCAGCTATTTCCGTGCAGTAGACGCGACTGGCCAATATGGCCTCTCCGCGCGCGGTCTGGCGATCGACACTTACGCGAAGAAACGCGAAGAATTCCCCGATTTCACCAAGTTCTGGTTCGAGACGCCGGATCAAAACGCCACGCGGTTTGTGGTGTACGCCCTGCTCGACTCGCCGAGCGCCACTGGTGCGTATCGCTTCGACATCGATTGCCAGGCCGAGCGCGTGGTGATGGAAGTCGACGCGCACATCAATGCGCGTACCGCCATTGAACAACTCGGTATCTCGCCGATGACCAGCATGTTCAGTTGCGGCACCCACGAACGCCGCATGTGCGACACCATTCACCCGCAAATCCATGACTCGGATCGTCTGGCGATGTGGCGCGGTAACGGCGAGTGGATCTGCCGTCCGCTGAACAACCCGGCGACCCTGCAGTTCAACGCGTTTGCCGATACCGATCCAAAGGGTTTCGGTCTGGTGCAGACCGATCATGAGTTTGCCAACTACCAGGACACCGTCGACTGGTACAGCAAACGCCCGAGCCTGTGGGTAGAACCTACAACCGCATGGGGCGAAGGCTCTATCGATCTGCTGGAAATTCCTACAACCGGCGAGACCCTCGATAACATCGTGGCGTTCTGGACACCGAAAAAACCGGTGGCTGCCGGGGATTCGCTGAACTACGGCTACAAGCTGTACTGGAGCGCATTGCCGCCAGTGAGTACGCCGTTGGCGCGGGTGCATGCTACGCGCTCGGGCATGGGCGGCTTCGTCGAAGGCTGGGCACCGGGCGAGCATTATCCGCCGGTGTGGGCGCGTCGTTTTGCCGTGGACTTCACGGGTGGCGGCCTGGATCGTCTGCCACAGGGCACCGGAATTGAGCCGGTAGTGACGTGCTCGAACGGCAAGGTGCAGGACTTCAGCGTGCTGGTACTGGATGACATCAAGGGTTACCGGATCCTGTTTGACTGGTACCCGACCAGTGACAGCGTCGAGCCGGTGGAACTGCGTTTGTTTATCCGCACCAATGACCGCACGCTGAGCGAGACCTGGTTGTACCAGTACTTCCCGCCGGCGCCGGACAAGCGTAAGTACCCTTGATGGTTCTCTAGCGCTTGGGCGGGCCTCTTCGCGAGCAGGCTCGCTCCCACAGTTGATCTCGGCCGACCACAAAAGTCATGACTGGCATTGATCCAATGTGGGAGCGAGCCTGCTCGCGAAGGCGGCCCAGGCAAAACAACATTCACCAGACAAAACAAAGCCCCGGCCATCACTGACCGGGGCTTTTTGCTTTTCAGCGGTTCACTTAATCGCGCAAATCAGACTCATGAATCGGCTGATCCCGATGGGTCGCACGCTGATACTGCGCCGGCCACACCGCTTTGCGGCCGCCCAGATCATCATCGGCGTGCAGCGGCCAGTAAGGATCACGCAGCAGTTCACGGGCGAGGAAGATGATATCGGCCTGACAGGTGCGCAGAATATGCTCGGCTTGCGCAGGTTCGGTAATCATGCCGACAGTGCCGGTGGCGATGCCTGACTCCTTGCGCACTCGCTCGGCGAAACGCGTCTGGTAGCCCGGCCCGACAGGAATCTCTGCATTGGCTGCTGTGCCGCCCGAAGAAACGTCGATCAGATCCACGCCAAGGGTGCGCAAGCGTCGCGCCAGCTCTACGGTTTCATCAGGATTCCAGCCGTCTTCGACCCAGTCAGTGGCCGACACGCGGACAAACACCGGCAATTCCTCCGGCCAGACAGCGCGGACCGCTTCGGTGACTTGCAGCACCAGACGAATACGGTTTTCAAATGAACCACCGTACTGATCGCGGCGTTGATTGCTCAGCGGCGAGAGAAACTGATGCAGCAGATAACCGTGCGCCGCATGAACTTCAACCACACTGAACCCCGCCGTCAGCGCGCGTTTTGCGGCATCGACAAACGCCTGAATGACCTCGGCGATCTGCCCTTCATCGAGCTGTTTCGGTTGTGTGTGTTGCGGGTCGAAGGCAATTGGCGACGGCCCGACCGGTGTCCAGCCGCCGTCATCCGGTTTGACGCTGCCATGTTTGCCGATCCATGGCCGATGGGTGCTGGCCTTGCGCCCGGCATGGGCCAGCTGAATGCCGGCGACAGCGCCCTGAGAGGTGATGAAACGGGTGATGCGTTGCAGCGGTTCGATCTGGTCGTCGTTCCACAGGCCGAGGTCTTCGGCGGTGATCCGCCCGTCGGCCGTGACGGCCGTGGCCTCGGTGAAAACCAGCCCGGCACCGCCCACTGCACGGCTGCCGAGGTGCACCAGATGCCAGTCGTTGGCCAGACCGTCGACGCTGGAGTATTGGCACATCGGGGAGACGGCGATGCGGTTGGGCAGGGTCAGTTGGCGCAGGTTAAAGGGTTCAAGCAGCAGACTCATGGGGCACCTCTCAAATCAGTGGGCAGGCTCCAGGGTTCTGTTTGAAAAGTCGACGAGTGACAGGAAAAGGTACAGCACCCGCCCCCGCGGGCAAAAAATTCGACAAGACGTCACAAGGCCAATCAAGCAGTGCTTAGAGCCTAGTCGACAACCGGAGATGAGGGAGGGTTCAGAGTGATTCAGTGTGTGAAAGGGTGCTTTCGCGAGCAGGCTCGCTCCCACATTTTGGAATGCATATCCCTGTGGGAGCGAGCCTGCTCGCGAATGGCGTCAACGTGGTTCGATGTGGGCAATCATCAATTGTACGGTCTCGTTGCCACGGAACTCGTTCACATCAAGTTTGTAGGCCAGTTCAACCCACTGAATGGTCGGATTCGGCCAGACCTCGCGGTCGATACCGAACGCAATACCGTCGAGCTTCACTGACCCGCACTCGCTTTTCAGCACCACTTTCAGGTGCCGTTCGCCCACGACCCGCTGCTCAACCAACTGGAACACACCGTGAAACAGCGGCTCAGGGAAGTGTTGTCCCCAAGGTCCGGCATGGCGCAGGGCGCGGGCCAGTTCGAGGTGAAACTCCTCAACCGCCAGCGTGCCATCCGAGAGTAAACGCCCGGTCAGGTCTTCTTCGCGAAGTTGCCTACGCACTTCAGCGTCGAATGCTTCGGCAAACAGCGGAAAATTCTCCTGCGGCAAGGTCAGACCCGCCGCCATTGCATGGCCGCCGTACTTGCTGATCAGCTCCGGATGCTGCGCCGCCACCACGCTCAAGGCATCGCGAATATGAAAGCCCTGAACCGAGCGCCCCGAGCCCTTGAGCAGGCCGTCGCCAGCATCGGCAAAGGCAATGGTCGGGCGGAAATAACGCTCTTTCATCCGCGAGGCGAGGATACCGATAACGCCCTGGTGCCACTCAGGATCGAACAGGCACAGGCCAAACGGCATCGATTCGACCGGCAAGTCCTTGAGCTGCGCCAGCGCTTCACGCTGCATGCCCTGCTCGATGGATTTGCGATCCTGGTTCATGCCGTCCAGTTGCGCGGCCATCTCCCGGGCCAGATTGGCGTCGGCAGTGAGCAGGCATTCGATGCCGAGGCTCATGTCATCCAGACGCCCGGCGGCGTTCAGACGTGGTCCGACGATAAAACCCAGATCCGTGGAGGTAATACGCGCAGCGTCACGCTTGGCGACTTCGAGGATCGCCTTGATCCCCGGTCGCGCGCGCCCGGCACGAATCCGTTCCAGGCCTTGATGCACCAGAATCCGGTTGTTGGCGTCCAATGGCACCACGTCGGCGACGCTGCCCAGTGCCACCAGATCCAGCAGTTCGCCGATATTCGGCTGCGGCTTGTTCTCGTACCAACCGAGGCTGCGCAGGCGTGCACGCAAGGCCATCAACACATAGAAAATCACCCCGACCCCGGCCAGCGCCTTGCTCGGGAATTCGCAACCCGGCTGATTCGGATTGACCAGCGCATCTGCCAGCGGCAGTTCGTCGCCGGGCAAGTGGTGGTCAGTAATCAGCACTTTCAGCCCATGACGCTTGGCGGCGGCGACGCCTTCGACGCTGGAGATACCGTTGTCGACCGTGATCAGCAACTGCGGCTCACGGGTCATGGCGACTTCGACGATTTCCGGGGTCAGGCCGTAGCCGTATTCGAAGCGGTTGGGTACCAGATAATCGACGTGCGCCGCGCCCAGCAGGCGCAGGCCGAGCATGCCGACGGTGCTGGCGGTCGCGCCGTCCGCATCGAAGTCGCCGACGATCAGGATGCGCTGACGCTGTTCCAGCGCCGTCACCAACAGGTCTACTGCGGCATCGATACCTTTAAGCTGCTGGAACGGGATCAAGCGAGCCAGGCTTTTGTCCAGTTCTGCCTCCGACTGCACGCCCCGCGCCGCGTACAAACGGGTCAACAGCGGCGGCAGATCACCGAGAAATGGCAGAGTGGCAGGCAGTTGGCGAGGTTCGATGCGCATGAGGTGACGGAGACTTCTCTTGAATACGTAGGATTAATCAGCAGTGGCGCGGATCAGCCGCGCTCGCCTTGCAGCCATTGCAACTGGACTTCGTGCTGACCACGGTCGTCGGTGACGAAGATTGTCCCTTCGCTGATCATCACGTCCCACTTGATGACGCGGGGCATGTCCTTGGCCAGGGTTTCCAGCACTTCTTGCGGAACCGCGGCGATGTTGACGTTTTTCAGGTTCTTGATCGCCGGGATCACTTTGGTTTCCCAAACGCGCAGGCTGCCGTAGGCCAGCAGGCTGGTGCGTTCGGTGCGGCGCGAGCACCAGGTCAGGCGATCGGCGTCCGGCTGGCCGACTTCGATCCAGTGCAGGACACGGTCGTCCAGACTCTTTTCCCACAGCGCAGGTTCATCCACATCCGACAGACCACGGCCAAACGACAACTGCTCGTTGTACCAGAGGGCGTAGGCCAGCAGTCGCACGGTCATGCGTTCTTCGGTCTCCGAAGGATGACGGGCGATCGTCTGCTTAACGCTCTCGTAGACACTGCGGTCGAGGTCGGTGAGGTTCAGTTCGAATTTATAGGTAGTGGACGGCTGGGCCATGAACGGGCTTCTTGATACGAGGAAAGTCGGCAAGTCTAACCGATGCGGTAGGCAATCATCGAATTGATGGCGATCAACCTTGGGCGCCTGACAGCCGGCTATGTTAAAACGCTGTATCCGCTCAGCCTTGTCCTACAGGATTCAGTATGCCGTTCGCCAATAAGCCGCTCAGCGGTGTGAAAGTCATTGAATTGGGTACGTTGATTGCCGGGCCGTTTGCCTCGCGCATTTGCGGCGAGTTCGGTGCCGAAGTGATCAAGATCGAATCGCCGGACGGCGGTGACCCACTGCGCAAGTGGCGCAAATTGTACGAAGGCACCTCCTTGTGGTGGTTCGTTCAGGCACGCAACAAAAAGTCGCTGACGCTGAATCTCAAGCATCCCGATGGTTTGGCCATCCTGAAAAAGCTGCTTAGTGAGGCCGACATCCTCATCGAAAACTTCCGCCCCGGTGTGCTGGAGAAACTCGGCCTGAGCTGGGAAACCCTGCACGCCTTGAACCCGAAACTGGTGATGGTGCGTCTATCCGGTTTCGGCCAGACCGGGCCAATGAAAGATCAGCCAGGCTTCGGTGCAGTCGGCGAATCCATGGGCGGCCTGCGCTACATCACCGGTTTCGAAGATCGGCCACCGGTGCGCACGGGGATTTCCATCGGCGATTCGATTGCCGCGCTGTGGGGCGTGATCGGCGCATTGATGGCGCTGCGTCACCGCGAGGTCAACGGCGGCGTGGGCCAAGTGGTCGACGTGGCATTGTATGAAGCGATTTTCGCGATGATGGAAAGCATGGTCCCGGAGTTCGATGTGTTCGGGTTCATCCGCGAACGCACCGGCAACATCATGCCCGGCATCACGCCCTCTTCTATTCACACCAGCACCGACGGCAAGCACGTGCAGATCGGCGCCAATGGCGATGCGATTTTCAAACGTTTCATGCTGGTGATCGGTCGTGAAGACTTGGCCAACGACCCGACGCTGGCCAGTAACGACGGGCGTGACGTGCGCCGTGACGAGCTGTATGGCGTGATTGATCGCTGGGTCAATTCGCTGCCGCTGCAGACCGTGCTCGACCTGCTCAATCAAGCCGACGTACCGGTCAGTCGGATCTTCAGCGCCGAGGACATGTTCAGCGATCCACAATACCTGGCCCGGGAAATGTTCCTGCACGCCAAGCTGCCCGACGGCAAACCCTTCAAGATGCCGGGCATCGTGCCGAAACTCTCTGAGACGCCAGGCTCGTCCGAATGGGTCGGACCGCAGCTCGGTGAACACAATGCGCAGGTACTCCACGATCTTGGCTACGACGAACAGCAGATCGCTCGACTGCGCGAAGACGGAGCCATTTGAGCTGAAACGCCAGCCAACATCGAACACTCACCGCGCCCACCACTGGTGGACGTGGCGGCTGTTCGGCTTATTGTTTCTGCTGGCCCTGCCGGCAGGGGCGCAGGCCAAACCGACACTGATCTGGTTGCTGCGCGACCTGCCGCCCCTAACGATTTACGAAGGCCCGAAAAAGGGCCAGGGCGTGATCGATCAACTGATGCCGATGCTGATCGCCGGCATGCCACAATACGAACACACGCTGATGCGGGTCAATCGCGCGCGTGGTTTGCAGATGCTTCACGAAAACCCTTTTGCCTGCGACCCGGCGCTGTTGTGGAACAAGCAGCGAGCGCAATGGGTGGCGTATTCGATTCCGGCGATTCGCGCCGTGAGCAACGGCTTGGTGGTTCGGCAACAGGATCGTGCCGTGCTCAAACCCTATCTGCTAAATGGCGAGGTCGATCTGTCTGCACTGCTGGCCAGTGGCGACGGGAAAGTCGGCGTTGTCGCCGAACGCAGTTATGGCGAATTCGTCGACGAAATTTTGCATCAGGCACCCGGCGGCGCACTGACGCCTCACTACGGTAATGATGCGTTGACCAATCTGCTGTCGATGCAGCATCTGGGCCGATTACAGGTGGTCTTGGGCTACTGGCCGGAGATTCGCTATCAGGCGAAGCAGGCGCAGATTGACGAGAATGATCTGGAGTTTTACGCAATCCAGGGCACGGGAAAATATCTCTCGGGCTACGTTGGCTGCTCTGACACCACACTTGGTCGTCAGGCTATCGTCGAGATCAACAATCTGCTGCGCACCCTGCCTCACGAACACTTGAATCAGCTATACGCCGCGTGGCTGGACCCTGAGCGACAAGCCGATTATCTGCAGGAAGCCCGTGACTTTTTTGAGCATCAAGCCGCGCAATAGGCAAACGCCGGACAAAAGAAACCCCGAGAAGTGGGGAGACGACTCGGGGTTAAACGTGGCCTACCTAAAGACCCGTAGCAGCAAGCGACAAGCACCGGAGCACAATGCTTGATCCTGCTGTTAATGGGTCTGACTGACAGGGATGCAGGAAGGTTCCCACAAAAAATATTTCATTTTCAGAGCGCCGGACGCTTGTCCAGGGCCGCATTGCGCAATGCCGCGATGACACAGGGCTCCAGTCGCCCTTCGGCGATCAGGACGTCTCGGTGCAAGCCATCAACGACATCGGTCAACTGACGCTTGTCGGTCAGTTGCGCCTGATTGAATTCGCGTTCCACCACAATTGCACCGCTGCTGTTCTTCAAGGTCACCAGGCATTCACCGTGTGCGCCGCGTGGAGACAACGAAACCTGATACGGGCTCAGAGCCTCACCGAGCAATAGACTGATACTTTCCATCTCGATCTCCACTCAATCGTCCGAAAACATTGTGTCTGGGGCATGTCCACAGTAAATGACCACCGGCCCGAGAAGAAAGTTCTGCATCATCCCGGCCGCAAGCACTGGAGTGTCACCGGTCTGTCAGAGCATGCACCGCGAAGATGACAGAAAAATAACCGTGCACTTCACGCCTCGACGGGCTGCAAAGGGGCGATCAGATAGCTGTCCAGCAGCCCTCGCATCAGCACCGCCGAAACCGGCGATTGCAGGCGCCCCAGCAGCCGCAGCCCTTGCTCGCAAAGCAGCGGTTCGAGATCGTTCAGCAGACTCGGCGCCACCGTCCCCAGCAGAATCAGCGCTCGCGCTTCACGCTGCAGCGCCAGATGCCGGATCAGGGCGAGGCCGTCACCGCCCTTGAGTTGCGGATCGCAAATGGCAATATCGACCGCGCCGCGATGCCCCAGTGAACATAAAGCCGCTGGCAGCGATGGCGCGGTCAGGACGTCATAGATACCAATGGCATTGAGCATTTGATGCAATGCCATCAACTGAAACGGATTGGGTTCAAGAATCAGGACTTTAAGCGAGCGCATGGGCGACCTCTGAAACGACAATCGCGGACTCTCACCGCAGTTGCCGATCACTGTAGGGCAGCCGTCTTAAGCCTCCCATCGGAAAAGTAGCCGCGTCTTATAGGACATTTCCCAACTTCAATGCAGACAACGGCAGCCACTCTCCGTCCGACGCTGAGTAATGTCCGTCCAGCCCCCCAGTAGTCCGCGCAATTTACCGTCGACACTGTAGAACGGCACCGTCCATTGGTAGACCTCGCGCGGGCCACTCTTGAACTGCAACTGCCGCTTAATGAAGCGCGAGGTGCGCGTGCGCAACTGCACCATGAATTCTTCATGCAGCATCACGGCCGTGGCCTCGGGCAGCGCATCGATCTCGATCAGCAACCGCCCCTGCACTTGATCCTGGCGAACCGAAAGCGCCTCCTCATAACTGCGGTTGCACATGATCAGGCGCCCTTGCAAATCCCGGACGAATACCGGGTCGGGCATGGAGTCGATCAGCGCGTGCTGAAAGGCCAATTGATCGCCGAGGTTCTGCTCGGCAGCCCCGCGCTGCTTGATCACTGCGGCCAGGCGACGATTCCACACCAGCGACAGCAGGCCGAACACACCAAGGACTACCAATGCCCAATAGCCCCAACCAACCAGCCGTTGCCAGGCCGAAGGCACAGGAGGCGGTGAGATGCCCTCCAGCCATTTCAGGCGAATGGCGCGTAGCTCGGCAGCGGGAAACGCCTCCAAAGCCTTGTTGAGAATGCTCAAGAGCTCCGGCATGCCCTTGCGCACCGCCAGATGATCAGCCTCCCACTTGCCTTCCACCAGCCCGCCGACCTTGAGCAACCCCAACGGATAGAGCTGCGCACCGATCTCGTTTTCGATCGTGGCGTAAGCCTCGCCACTCTCGACCAATGCCCGCGCTTCGGCGTAGGTTTTCACCGAGCGAATCTCGATCGACGGGTAATCACGGCGAATCAGATCTTCCAGCGCATGCCGGGCCGGCAGCACCACGACGCGCTTGGTCAGTTGTTCCAGCGACTCTACCGATGGCGCTCCCGCACGCCCGACGAACACCCAGCCTGCGCCGCCAAAGGCATGGCTGAAATCCAGAAACACCTTGCGCTCGTCACTCATCGCCAGCGTAGTGCTGATGTCCGCAGCGCCACTCTCAAGGCGCTCGAGCATGTGATCGGTGGAAAACGATTCATGGTGCACAAACTGCAGGCCGGTCATGGCACTGATTTGCTTGAGCACATCATTGTTCAACCCGCTCCACTGCGCGTGCTCATCCTGAAACAGGTACAGCGGGTACTGCACCGAAGCCACCGTCACCTTCGGGTTATCGCGAATCCATTGACGCTCATGCTCATCGAGTTCGACAGGCTGAACATTGTGTGTCCGGGCATCGTCACGCAGCGCCAGTTGCGCCGCCACACTGCTGCCCATTCCCGTCAGCATTCCCAACACTAACAACCAGCCCAGTGCTGGTTTGAAACCTCTATAAAACAGCATTGCCACATCCTTCGTGATCGACTCACCCGTCCTTCATGGGTGAAAACCCGAGCAGTGTGGCAGCAGAAACAAAAAAGCCCGTCAGGAGACGGGCTTCAAAATGTGACAGCTTTTGCAGGCTTAAAGCGGCTTGCCGCGGTTGCCATGCTGGCTGACAAAGGCTTGCACGGCTTTCAGCTCGTTTGGCAGAACGGTGCAGCGCTCGTTTCGCTCAAACAAATCAGAAAGATGTGCAGGTAGTTCGAGAGCTTTTCCTACACCGGCTTTTTCCACCGCGTCAGGGAATTTCACCGGGTGAGCAGTCCCCAGGATCACCATCGGGATGTCCAGACTACGGCGGCACTCGCGCGCAGCCTTGACGCCGATCGCAGTGTGCGGATCGAGCACTTCGCCGGTTTGCTCGAAAACTTCGGCGATGGTTTCGCAGGTTTGCGCATCGTCCACGGCCAGCGAGTCGAACAATTTGCGCGCTTCAGTCCAGCGCTCTTGCTCGACGCTGAAGCTGCCGTCCTTCTTGAACGAATCCATCAGGCCGGCAATCGCCGCCCCGTTACGACCGTGCAGGTCGAACAGCAGACGTTCGAAGTTCGACGAGACCATGATGTCCATCGACGGCGACAGCGTGGCGTGCAGGGTTTCCTTGACGTACTGATTGCCGCTAATGAAGCGGTGCAGGATGTCGTTGCGGTTGGTGGCGACGATCAACTGGTTGATCGGCAGGCCCATGTTGCGCGCCAGGTAACCGGCGAAGATGTCGCCGAAGTTGCCGGTTGGCACCGAGAACGACACCGAACGTGCCGGGCCGCCCAACTGCAGGGCTGCGTGGAAGTAGTAAACGATCTGGGCCATGATCCGCGCCCAGTTGATCGAGTTCACGGCGACCAGACGCGTGCCTTTGAGGAAGCTCTGGTCGGCGAAGCTCGCCTTGACCATTTCCTGGCAGTCATCGAAGTTGCCTTCGATGGCGATGTTGTGGATGTTCTCGCCGAAAATCGTGGTCATCTGGCGACGCTGCACTTCGGACACACGGTTGTGCGGGTGCAGGATGAAGATGTCGACGTTTTCGCAGTGTTTGCAGCCTTCGATGGCGGCCGAGCCGGTGTCACCGGAGGTGGCGCCGACGATGACCACGCGCTCGCCGCGTTTTTCCAGCACGTAATCAAGCAGGCGACCGAGCAGTTGCAGGGCGAAATCCTTGAACGCCAGGGTCGGGCCGTGGAACAGCTCCAGCACCCATTCGTTGCCGTTCAGTTGACGCAACGGCGCGACGGCGCTGTGCGAGAACACGCCATAGGTTTCTTCGAGGATCTTTTTGAAATCGGCGTCAGGGATGCTGCCGGTGACAAACGGGCGCATAACGCGGAAAGCCAGTTCGTGATACGGCAGGCCGGCCCAGGAAGCGATTTCTTCCTGGGTGAAACGTGGCAGGTTTTCCGGGACGTACAGACCGCCGTCGGTGGCGAGACCGGCCAGCAGGACGTCTTCGAAATTCAGGGCCGGTGCCTGGCCGCGGGTACTGATGTAACGCATGACTGACTCCAATGGAGAGTGTTCACAACAACGGCCCCGTTCACGGGGCCGGTGCAGGACAACAACTTAGTTCAGGTGCTCGACGCGGATCCGTACGACCGGACCATTCACGCCGGCCAGGGCTTCGAGGGCGGCGATGGCATCGTTGATGCGCTGCTCGACCACGCGGTGGGTCAGCAGGATCATTGGCACCAGACCGTCGTGTTCCTCGACTTCCTTCTGCATGATCGACTCGATGTTGATGCCGCGCTCCGAGAGGATGCTCGCCACCTGAGCGAGTACGCCCGGATGGTCCTTGGCCTGAATGCGCAGGTAGTAAGCGCTTTCGCAGGCTTCGATCGGCAGGATCGGATGGGCCGACAGCGAGTCCGGCTGGAAGGCCAGGTGCGGCACACGGTTTTCCGGATCGGAAGTCATGGCGCGAACCACGTCCACCAGGTCGGCGATCACCGACGACGCGGTTGGCTCCATGCCGGCGCCAGCGCCGTAGAACAGCGTCGAACCGGCGGCGTCACCGTTGACCATCACCGCGTTCATCACGCCGTTGACGTTGGCGATCAGACGATCGGCCGGGATCAGCGTCGGGTGTACGCGCAGCTCGATACCGGCAGCGGTGCTGCGGGCCACACCAAGGTGCTTGATTCGATAGCCCAGCGCTTCGGCGTAATTCACGTCGGCGGTGGTCAGCTTGGTGATGCCTTCGGTGTAGGCCTTGTCGAATTGCAGCGGAATGCCGAACGCGATGGAGGCCAGAATCGTCAGCTTGTGCGCCGCGTCGATGCCTTCAACGTCGAAGGTCGGATCGGCTTCGGCGTAACCCAGTGCCTGAGCTTCGACCAGCACGTCTTCAAACGTGCGGCCCTTCTCGCGCATCTCGGTGAGGATGAAGTTACCGGTGCCGTTGATGATCCCGGCCACCCAGTTGATGCGGTTGGCGGACAGGCCTTCGCGGATCGCCTTGATCACCGGAATGCCACCGGCCACTGCCGCTTCGAACGCCACGATCACGCCTTTCTCGCGTGCCTTGGCGAAAATTTCATTACCGTGAACGGCAATCAGAGCCTTGTTCGCGGTGACCACATGCTTGCCATTCTCGATGGCCTTGAGTACCAGCTCGCGGGCAACGGTGTAGCCGCCCATCAGCTCTATGACGATGAGAATTACTTCGAGCCCAGCGACATCGGAAGAGCCCAAGTCTGACGGAAATGCACTCCAGGAGATCTGGTGTTAAGTCTTGGGCTTGGCAATGGGTGGGTGGTGGGGGGGT
>NZ_JBIUWQ010000065.1:0-34334 GCF_044743525.1 Pseudomonas sp. NPDC087598
CCGATGGTCACTGAAAGTGGGTAGAATGCGGTTTTTTTCCAGTTGCGGGGGTGCGCGTTGCGCGAAATCGTCCTGATTAACATCACGGGAGTCGACCGTCCGGGTCTGACGGCGGCCATTACCGGTGTTCTGGCACAGGGTGGCGTGAACATTCTCGACATCGGTCAGGCGGTGATCCACGACACCCTGTCGTTCGGCATCCTCGTTGAAATCCCTGATTCCGAGCAAGGCAAGTCCGTGCTCAAGGACATCCTGTTCAAGGGCTACGAGCTCGATCAGCAGGTGCGTTTCACCCCGGTGTCCGAAGAGGATTACCAGCAGTGGGTGGGCAATCAGGGCAAAAAACGTCACATCGTTACCTTGCTGACCCGCAAAGTCACCGCCGGCCAGTTGCAGGCTGTCAGCGCGATCACCGCCAAATATGGCTTGAACATCGACCACATCGACCGTCTGTCGGGTCGCATGCCTTTGGACACCCCGGCCGACAAGGGCAAGGGCTGCATCGAGTTCTCCGTGCGTGGCGAAGCGGCTGATCCGCAGGCGCTGCGTGCCGAGTTCTTGAGCGTTGCCCAGGAGCTGAATGTCGACATCGCTTTCCAGGAAGATTCGCTGTTCCGTCGCAACCGTCGCCTGGCGGTGTTCGACATGGACTCGACGCTGATTGAAGCTGAAGTCATCGATGAGTTGGCCAAGGCTGCCGGCGTCGGCGAGCAGGTTTCGGCGATCACCGAGCGGGCGATGGCTGGCGAACTGGATTTCCGCGCCAGTTTCAAAGAGCGTCTGGCACTGCTCAAAGGTCTGGACGTCAGCGTGCTGGACTCGATCGGCGCTTCGCTGCGTCTGACCGAAGGTGCTGAAACCCTGTTCGCCGAACTCAAGCGTCTGGGCTACAAGACGGCAATCCTGTCTGGTGGCTTCACTTATTTCGCCAAACAGTTGCAGGCCAAACTCGGCATCGACTATGTGTTCGCCAACGAACTGGAAGTGGTCGACGGCAAATGCACTGGCGTGGCGATCGAGCCGATTGTCGATGCGCAGCGCAAGGCTGATCTGTTGAAAGAACTGGCGCACAAGGAAGGCTTGCGTCTGGAGCAGACCATCGCGGTCGGCGACGGTGCGAATGACCTGCCGATGCTGGCGATTGCCGGGTTGGGCGTGGCGTTCCGGGCGAAGCCGCTGGTCAAGCAGTCGGCGAAACAGGCGATCTCGACCTTGGGTCTCGATGGCGTGTTGTATCTGCTGGGCTTCCGCGACCGCGACGGGCAGCTCTGAGCCTGATGCGGGCCTCTGTGGCGAGGGAGCTTGCTCCCGCTGGACTGCGCAGCAGGCCCCTTCTTTTTCTGGATGTAGAGGGGTCGTTTCGCAACCCAGCGGGAGCAAGCTCCCTCGCCACAGGTTTCTGGATGGCCCCTAAAGCGATTTCCACAACGAATCGAAATCTTCCTCGCTCCCGCCATTCTGCGCGGCCTCCAGCGAGCGATAGGCAAACTGATTGAAACTGTGCGTGCTCGCCACCCGCCGATCCAGCCCGGCGCGGTGTTCCTCGCCGTGGGTGTTGATCAGCACTTTATTGCCTTCCTGAAACGGCAGTCGCGGCGCCAGCAAGGTTGCCGGCAAGTCGATTGCGCTGATTTCCGGCAGCAGTAGTCCGCGTAAATAGTGACTGTGGTCGTCGCGCGAACGCACCAGTTGCAAGCCGCACGGCTCTGCATGCGGCGCCACCAATTCGATGCCCATCTGCGTCCCGCCACCACGCACTTGGCGGATCCAGCGAATCACCGCGATGCTCCAGCCCAGACTCGCACTGTCCTGAATCCCGAGCATTTCTCCCGCCTGCAACTCGGCGGGCACTTCTTTCGGCCAGCCAAGGCAATATCCGCCGGGGCTGTGATTGATCACCGGCAACGCATAAACCGGATAGTGCGGTGTGTTGTCGGTGCTGTTTTCGTCCTCGACCAGATGGTCGTACTGGATTTCCTCGTAAGGCAGGAATTCTTCAGCCTGGCTTTGCGGGGCGGCATCGAAGGCCTGACTCCAACTGTCCTTTTCGCCTTTGGCCACGGCGCTGCTGAAGTTCGCCGCACGGGCACCGGGATGCTTGAGCAATTCGCTGAAAGTGCGTTCGCCGCCGAGGTAGAAGTGCAGGGCGCTCATGCCCACGCACACGGTCAAACTGCCTTGGCCGACGGTGCGCTGAAAGCTGCGTTCGGCGGCCTGGCCCCAGGTGGCGTGCAAGTGTTGCAGGGTGTCGAAGCTGAGGCCTGTCGGGATGGGCAGTGGCGTCGAGGTGTCCCGACGCAGCAGATGCGCCTCAATGGCATTTACCAGCGGCTGCGGATCGAAACCGAGCAGCCCGGGCTTTTGCTCACTACGAAACATGCTGCGATAGCGTGGACCTGCGTCGATCTCGGCACTGATCGCAAACAAGCCGTCGTCCGGACTGCCGGGGCGCAGCTTGAGCAGGGCGCTCCACGGCTCCAACACTTCCGCGAGCCGGGCGATCTGGTTTTGGCGCAGTTGGTTGCAACGGGCGCTGCCTAATAACAGGGTGGCGATGTACGTCTGTTCGAGGCTCAGCTCCGTGGTCAGGCTGGCGAGGTCGTCATGCACGCGGCGCTGATGCAACTGCAACTCACACGCGAGGCGATACAGTTGATGCAGCTCGAACCACAGATGTTCCGGCGCCGAACTGTACAACTGCGTGGCGCGCACCAGTTGGCCCTTGAGTGCATGGGACGCGCGTTGCAGGGCCAGGCTGATCAGCATCGCGCGATCCTTGCCGTACTTGGGCGCTATGCGCAAAACGATCTGTTTGTAGCCGATGGCCAGCTGACTTTGTAGCGTCTGACACAGGTTGCTGATCTTGCGCGAACGCTCGTCGAGCATGATCGCCTGATGGAGGAAGTGCCGCTCCAGATGCTGGCAGACGAAATACACCTCGGGGCGCAGCAGCTCCAGCAGTTGCAGGCGATTATCGCTGGGGGTCAGCAATTGATTGAGTTCGCCCAGCCCTTGATACAACTGGCGGGCGGTTTCGCCGATGTTGGCCTTGGGCAGGCCGGCGATCCAGCGCTTGAGGTCGCGCGGGGTGGCGTCGCAAAACGACAGGCGCGATTGCGTCGGAGTCGGGGCACGTAACAACGGAGGGGAGATGGTCTGGCTCATGCCAAAAACCATAGCAGCAAATGCTGCAACCTGTGGGAGCCGAAGCGGCTCCCACAGCAGGGCATCAGGCTTTTGGCAGTGCCAGGCCTTGGCCCATTTGTACTGGCGAACCCGCGGCCAGTTCCTCGGCCCACTTCACTTGATCCGGGCCAAACAGCACGATCGCGGTCGAACCCAGCTTGAAGCGACCCAGTTCAGCACCTTTTTCCAGGTGGATCGGCGCACGGGCGGCTTCGTCATAGCGGAAGGTTTTCAGCTCACGCTTCGGCGGCGTGACCAGGCCGGCCCACACGGTTTCGATCGACGCCACGATCATCGCGCCCACCAGAACAACAGCCATCGGGCCGCGCTCGGTGTCGAAGATGCACGCCACACGCTCGTTGCGGGCGAACAGCTCCGGCACGTTTTCGGCGGTGGTCTGGTTGACCGAGAAGATCCGGCCCGGGATGTAGACCATTTCGCGCAGGGTGCCGGCCAGTGGCATGTGCACGCGGTGGTAGTCCTTCGGCGACAGGTAAATAGTCGCGAAGTCGCCGCCCATGAACGGTGCCGCATTAGCCGCGTCGCCGCCGAGCAGTTCCAGCACGCTGAAGCTGTGGCCCTTGGCCTGGAACACGCGACCGTGTTCGATCGGGCCGAGCTGGCTGACCGCACCATCAGCCGGGCTGAGGATCGCGCCCGGAGTCTGGTCCAGCGGACGCGCGCCGTCTTTCAGCGCACGGGTGAAGAAGGCGTTGAAGTGCTCGTAGGCTGTCAGGTCTTCGACCAGCGCTTGCGACATGTCCACTTGATAACGCTTGGCGAACCATTGGGTGAAGGCATTCTTGAACCAGCGCACGCGGCACTCGGCGATGCAGCCGGCCAGGCGTGACAGCAGGTGATGAGGCAGCAGGTACTGACTGAGGATAAACAGACGCTCTTTCATTAGTTGTCCTTAAAAACCTTAAATCTCGACGGGCGTGTCAGGGTGGTTGCCCCATTCGCCCCAGGAACCGGCGTAGCCCTTGACCCGCGGATAACCGAGGGACTTGGCCACCAGATAAGTGAAGCCCGACCGGTGATGGGTCTGGCAGTGGGTAATGATTTCTTTGTCCTTGGTGATCCCGAGGTCTTCGAGAATCTGCGGCATGTCCGTGCGAATCCGCAGGTGACGCGCCTTGTCCATGCCCGCGGTCCATTCGAAGTTGACCGCGCCGGGAATATGCCCGGCCTTGGCGGCCAGCACTTTCTCACCGGAGTATTCCAGCGGCCCGCGCGCATCCCAGATCGCCAGATCGGCGGCGCCGAGACGGCTTTGCAGGTATTCGCGAGTGGCGGTCGGCTCTTCGCGCAGCGTCAACGGCACTGGGCCACCAACCGCCGGCGGGACCTGGATCGACATGGGTGAGCCTTCCGCCAGCCACGCCGGCAGACCGCCATCGACATAGTGATACTTGTCGTGACCGATCACGTCGAGCAGCCAGATGAAACGGCCGGCCCAGCCGCCGCCCTCGTCGTCATAGACCACGTAGACCGCGTCTTTGCGATGGCCCAGTTCACCGAACAACGCCTCCAGATCAGCTTTCGCCGGCAACAGCCCCGGCGCCGGCGGCTGGCCGAACTGGGTGCGTTTCGGATCGACAAACCGTGCGCCGGGCAGGTGCCCTTCGGCATAGCGGGCGGGGCTGGTCAGGTCCACCAGAATCAGTTCGCTGGCATCGAGGCGAGGGAGCAGGTCGCTCGGTTCGATAACGAGCGGCAAGCCAGAGAAGTCAGACATGTGAGGTCTCCAGAGCACAAAGGGGGGGATTGTAGCGCAGCCTCATCGGCCACGGCTGCTAAAGCTGTGCAGGGCCTTTTCGATGCACTGCGCGGTTTTGCCGAAGGCTTGCACGCTGATGTCGGCGAACGGCCCGCCGCCCTGATCGGCAACGACGATCATGATCACTCGGCCATTATTGAGCAGTGAGCGCAGGAACAGATGTTCGCCACGGAACAGCGTACGCAGGCCCGGCGGCAATAAAGCAGAGAATTGTGCGTTGTTCTCGGGATTGATCCGCACCTGCGCCTGCTGGGTCAGCAGCCGTTGCAGAACTTTGCTCTGGCTGACGACAAAGTTCAGCGCCGCGGCTTCCTTCGGCAGCCCGAAGGTCTGATGCACGCGCAGATTCGATTGCGTGCGATCGGCCATCAGGATCATCACCCGGCGCATGCCGCTGGCAACCATGGCATCGCGTGCGGCCACGGTCAGGCTCATGGCATTGGTGAAGCGGCTCGGCTCGGCAAGGAGTTCGGCGCACTGTTTACGCCACTCGGTCAAATCTTCGGCATTCGGTGCCGCCGCGGGCAACCTGCCGGCGGGCAAACGATGGGTGCCCCACGGCCACAACAGCGAAACCGCCGGGTGCCACAAATCGGGCATTGCATGCTGACGTGCACTGTTGGCGGCTTGCTGGTGCAACTGTTGCTGCACCTCGTCCATCGAAATCTGTAGATAAAGGCTGGTCAGATATTGCCAGCGCTCGCTGTGCGGACTGTCCCAGGCCTGCTGCGCCGACAGCGCCAGACCATTGGCCAGCAGCACGGTGTTGGCCGGTTGATTGAGCCAGCGGCGCAAGGTCGGGTCATCGTCGAGGCGGTTCTGTTGGCGCAGCGGGTGTTCGCTGTCGCGGGCGATGCGCAGCACTTTGACCAGTTCGCGCTGTTCGCTGAGCAGCAATTTATAGCCCTGCTGCACCCAGATCGGCAGATGCCAGACCTGTACCAGAGCGTCAGCGATTCTCAGCAGGCGCACACCGAACAATTGCTTCTCGACGGCCCGCGCCGACTCGCCCTTGTGGATAACCCGCAGCTCCCACTCCTCAAGCAACTGTGGAAAGGTCAACGCCAGCGGCCACAACGGCGAGAGAAACAGCAGACTGCCCCAATGAATGTCCTGCCACAGCCGCGCCAGGCGACTGGCGAAAAAACCGTTGGCCTGTTGCGACGCGTGCTGGCTGATCATTTGCAGCTGGCGCAGGGCCTTGGGGATCTGCATCTGCGGTTCGGCCGGCAGGCGCGCGAGCAGTTCTTCGGTGCGGGCGAGGCCGAGACGATTGATCGCGACTTCAAGATTTTCCGCCGGCGTGCCCATGTTGCCGTGGGTGTGACGATTCGCCTCACGGATGATGCTCAAGGCCAGCGCCGGGCTGTCCTGCATCAGGTCGGCGATGTCGCGAATCGAGCTGCGATTATCACGGATCGCCCGGCAGACTTTGTCGTGAGCCTCTTGCGGCACGGGCAGGCGGACGCTGTCGAGCAGCTTGACCCAGCCCTCGAGAGTGGTCGGTTTTACGTGTGGGACGTTCGTTTCATTAGCCATGTCTGGACGAGATCTTCACTGACTGTAGACGCGCCCGGCATGGGCTAAATTGGCTTTTCGCCTGAACTGGCTATAGTCTGGCGCAGTTTTGCCGATAAGTAGAAGAAGAGATTTTTTAACTTCCGAATATGACCTTGAACCCGACTCAGTAAGTACTTTCCTACCTATGGCTAAAATTATCGGCATCATCGTCGTATTCGCGAGCGTGCTCGGCGGATACGTGCTCTCCCACGGCAAGATTGCCGCCCTGATCCAGCCTTTCGAGGTGATGATCATCGGTGGTGCGGCACTGGGCGCATTCCTCCAGGCCAACCCCGGCTACATGACGATGCATGTGCTCAAGAAATCCCTGAGCATGTTCAGTTCGCGCTTCAGCCACACTTTCTATCTGGAAGTGCTCGGCCTGATCTACGAGATCCTCAACAAGAGCCGTCGCGAAGGCATGATGGCCATCGAGGGCGACATCGAAGACGCCGCCGCGAGCCCGATCTTCGCCAAGTACCCGGCTGTCCTTAAAGACGAACGCATGACCGCGTTCATCTGCGATTACCTGCGTATCATGTCCTCCGGCAACATGGCTCCACACGAGCTGGAAGGTCTGTTCGACATGGAGCTGTACAGCCTGAAAGAAGACCTCGAACACCCATCCCATGCGGTGAACGGCATTGCCGACGCCATGCCGGGTTTCGGTATCGTCGCGGCGGTACTCGGTATCGTGGTGACCATGGCCTCGCTGGGTGAAGGCGATCAGAAGTCCATCGGTCTGCACGTAGGTGCGGCACTCGTGGGTACCTTCTTCGGTATTCTCGCGGCGTACGGTTTCTTCGGCCCGCTGGCGCATTCTCTGGCCCACGATGCCAAAGAAGAGCTGAACGTCTACGAAGCCATCAAGGCTTCGCTGGTGGCTTCGGCCTCCGGCATGCCGCCATCGCTGGCGGTGGAGTTCGGTCGCAAGGTTCTGTACCCGGCGCACCGTCCAAGCTTCGCCGAGCTGGAACAAGCGGTTCGCGGTCGCTAAGTCATGGAAAATAATCAGCCGATTATCATCAAGCGCGTCAAGCGCATAGCCGGCGGGCATCACGGCGGGGCGTGGAAAATCGCCTTCGCCGACTTCGCCACGGCGATGATGGCGTTCTTCCTGGTGTTGTGGCTGCTGTCCACCGCAACGCCCGAGCAGAAGATCGCCATCGCCGGCTATTTCAAAGACCCGGTCGGCTTCTCCGAAAGCGGCACGCCGTACATCATCGATCTCGGCGGTACGCCGACGCTGGCGCCGGAAAACACCCTCAACCCCGAGGTGAAATCCCAGCCGCAACCGGACAAGGTCACTGTCGACACCGAACAGGTCGAAGGCATGGCCGAGCAGGTCGAGAAAGAGCGTCTGGAACTGCTCCTGCAAGAACTGCAGAACAAGGTTGACGAGAACCCGCAACTGCAGAAATTCAAGGATCAGATCCTCTTCGAGATCACGCCGAACGGCTTGCGCATCCAGATCATGGACGCCGAGAACCGGCCGATGTTCGACTCGGGCTCTGCACGCTTGAAGCCGTACTTCGAAGACATCCTGCTGGCCATGGCCGACACCATCAAAGCGGTGCCGAACAAGATCAGCATCAGCGGCCACACCGATGCCAAGCCGTACACCGGCACCGGCGATTTCGGCAACTGGGAACTGTCGGCCAACCGCGCCAACGCCGCCCGCCGTGCGCTGGTTGCGGGTAGCTATCCGGATTCGCAAGTGGCGCGGGTCGTCGGTTACGCCTCGTCGGCGCTGTTCGACAAGGAGAACCCGTTCAACCCGGTCAACCGCCGCATCGACATCGTCGTGCTGACCAAAAAGGCGCAAGCCGCGATCGAAGGTTCGCAAGGTGCGGATCCGGCGAAACCGGCCGATGAGAGTCATAACGGCGCCGCTCCGGCAACGCCGGTCGACCCCAACGCACTACCGGCGGATCAGCAACCGGTGCCGGCGCACGAGTTGCGCGAACGGCTCAACCTGTTCGACGACGCCGCGCCGAAACCGGCTGAACCGGGCAGTGCGGCGCCCGCGCCGACAGCTCCACCGGCCACTGCACCGGCCCCCGCGCCGAAACAGTGACCCACAAAAAGCCACGGTTACCGTGGCTTTTTTGTGCCTGCCTGCGTCGCATTGACCAGTCGCAGTTTTCGCAATCACGGAAGATCAGTTATGGAAAGACTCAAAGCCTATTTTCAGCGGCACGGCAACGCCCCCTTCAAATTCGGCGAGGGCCGGGTCAGTGGCTACATCTCGGCCACGCTCGGGTTGCTGAGCCTGCTGGCGGTGTTCTGCTTCCTGTTTCCCGAATGGTTGACCACGGCCGAACTGCGCAAGGTCTACGACGAACAATTCGCGCGCACCACCCTGTTGCTCGGGCTGGTGCTGTCGTTCAGCCTCGGCACCCTGAACATCCTGCTCAACAAGCGTAAACGCCTGGGTATCACTGGTCTGGTCGCGTCAGGGCTGGCAGTGGTCCTCGGCGGCACCAATGTGCAGGTCAGCGAGATCGGGCAGACCCCATACTCGCTCGGTCTGGACTGGTTTGTCCTGGCGCTGCTGATCTCGGCCATCGTATTTATTCCGCTGGAAAAGCTGTACTCCAAAGACCCCGAGCAGAACATCCTGCGCCCGCACTGGCGTACCGACCTGACCTACTTTTTCGTCAGCCACATGCTGGTGCAGTTCATCCTGATTTTCATCACCGCCTCGTCGAGCTACATCGCCGGGTGGGCGGTGTCGCCGGGCTTGCAGGCCAGCGTACAGAGCTTGCCGCTGGTGGTGCAGTTCCTGCTCGCGATACTGGTGGCGGACCTGGGCCAGTACTGGTTGCACCGGCTCTATCACGTCGTGCCATTTCTGTGGCGCATCCATGCCGTGCATCACTCCAGCACGCATATGGACTGGCTCGCCGGATCACGCGTGCACTTCATCGAAATCCTCCTGACCCGCACCGGCGTTCTGGTGCCGCTGATGCTGCTGGGCTTCGCGCCGCAGGCGTTGAATGCCTACGTGATTCTGGTCGGCGTCCAGGCCGTACTGGCGCACGCCAACGTGCGGATCAACGGCGGCTGGCTGAATTACCTGATCGTCCTGCCGCGTTACCACCATTGGCACCACGCCCGGCACAAGGACTACATCTACAAGAACTACGCGATCCACACACCGCTGGTGGACATGCTCTTCGGCACCTTCAAGCTGCCGCCGAAGGAATGGCCAGTACGTTACGGCGTGTTTGGCAAGGAATTGCCGGGCGGGATTGTGCGCCAGCATCTGTATGCGTTTCAGAAGCCTGAGCCGAAGTAGGGCCGGTGGAAGTGAAAAAGCCGCGTTGATCGCGGCTTTTTCTTGTTGCTTTCGAATGGCTGCTTTTCGCGCGGGACCAATCTTTCCGGCTGGCCTCAAGGCAGTTGGAAAGCACGGGTAGAGTGCTGGTTGTAACGTGTTGCTAAATGGATTTGAAGATAGGGAGTGTCAGGCGTGAGTGTGGTAATTCCGGCGAATTTTATCGAGACGATTTATGTTTATCCCGAAGAGGAGTACATCAAACCGTTCGGTAAGGCCTGGCTGTTTATGGAGTCCAGTACACGATGGATGTACGCCGTTCTTTTAGCGGCTTTTTTGCTTGCGAATGTGTTCGGAAGGCGTGCATTTTCCGATCCCGGTGTTTATCTGGTGCTCGCCGGGGCTGCGGTTATTGTATTCGTGACAGTGATCATAAAATCTGTAGAACGATCGGAGGCCAAGGCTCAGGCCGATGCAGTCCATCCTGACGACGACAATGTGCGCGTGAGCTTTGATGCATCGAGTGTCACCATCGAAAAACAATTGGGCGCAGAGCGCTATTGCAGCGTGATACCCCGCTCGGACATCAAGAAAATTTCCGGCTATGTTCAGAATGGCTGGTTCAGCGTGCGGGATCGCGGCGTTGTCATCGAGAGGAATGACGGAGCGCAATTTCGTTTTGTTTTTTCGCTGAAGAAGTCTCAGTGGAATGATTTTCTGCTTGGGTTTGAAGAGTCGCTGAAGCAGTTTGATTACTCGCTGGGGCCGCTGAGAAAATTTCAGGTGTGACCAGCAGATGTCTCACGGCTTGATGCGAGGTCCTTGGCCGGATAAAACCATCGTCAGAACTTGAACATAAAAAAACCGCGAATCTCGCGGTTTTTTTACGCTTGAAGCTTTCTGGTCAGTAACCGTTTTCCGGCAAACTGGCGATGATCGAGCGATAGCTGTTCATCCGCTGCTGCTGCACGCGGCCATCTTCCAGGGCCTTGAGCAGGGCACAACCCGGTTCACGATCATGCTTGCAGTCGCGGAAGCGGCAGGTGCCGAGCAGGTCGTTGAACTCGATGAAACCGGCTTCGACATCCGCGCGGCTGACGTGGCCGAGACCGAATTCACGGATACCCGGGGAGTCGATCAATTCACCGCCGCCCGGGAAGTGGAACAGGCGTGCGGTGGTGGTCGTGTGCGTGCCTTGCCCGGACAGTTCGGACAACGGCCCGACGCGGGTTTCAACCTCAGGCAGCAAGCTGTTGACCAGCGATGACTTGCCGACACCGGACTGGCCGACGAACACGCTGATGCGCCCGTCGAGCTGTTGTTGCAGTTGTTCCATGCCGTTGCCGTGGTGCGCCGACACTTCCAGCACCGGATAACCCAGCGTGCGGTAAACGGCCAGCAAGGCGTTGAGCGCCGGGGCGTTCTGCTCGTCGATCAGGTCGAACTTGTTCAGCAGCAACAGCGGACGGATGCCGGCGTGCTCGGCGGCTACGAGGTAGCGGTCGATCAGGTTGGCATGCGGCTCGGGCAGCGGGGCGAAAACGATGACGATCATGTCGACGTTGGCCGCGACCGGTTTCAGTTGGCCACGGCTGTCCGGGCGGCACAGCTCGGTGGTGCGCGGCAGTTGCGCGACGATCACACCGATGCCCTGGTTGCCGGCACGCCAGACCACCTGATCGCCGGTCACCAGCGCTGGCAGGTTGGCGCGCAAATGGCAACGGAACACCTGGCCGGCGAGCTCGCCGTCCTTGGCCTCGACTTCGACCTGCACACCGAAGTGGGCGATCACCAAGCCGTGTTGTTCTGGGCCGAGGTCGCCGCCCTCGAGGGCTTCGACCGCCGAGGACTCGCGTTTGGCGGCGCGGGCAGCGCGTTCGCCCTGAATCTTTTCGATGCGCCAGTTTTGACGACGATTGAGTTGGCGTTTGGCCATGGGTGTTCCGTCTGAAGAATGCAGCGATTAGGTAAAACGGCCGCGAGTTTAGCACGCCCGGCCACCGGCCTAGGCTAAACTGCGCAGCATTGCCTAGGAGTCGAAATATGCAAAACCCGCAGAATCTGATCTGGATCGACCTGGAAATGACCGGTCTGGATCCGGATAACGACGTCATCATCGAAATGGCCACCATCGTCACCGACAGTGACCTCAACACCTTGGCCGAAGGCCCGGTGATCGCCATCCACCACAGCGACGAAGTCCTCGCACGCATGGACGAGTGGAACACTCGCACCCACGGCAACTCCGGCCTCACTCAGCGCGTGCGCGACAGCCGCATCAGCATGGCCGAAGCCGAAGCTGAAACCATCGCCTTCCTGGAGAAGTGGGTGCCGAAGGGCAAGTCGCCGATCTGCGGCAACAGCATCTGCCAGGATCGCCGCTTCCTCTATACCCATATGAAGGCGCTGGAAAGTTACTTCCACTACCGCAACCTCGACGTTTCCACCCTCAAGGAACTGGCCGCCCGCTGGGCACCGGACGTGCGCGACAGCTTCAAGAAAGGCAGCACGCACCTGGCGCTGGACGACATCCGCGAATCCATCGCCGAGCTGCAGCACTACCGCAAGCACTTCATCAAGTTCTGACTTGATCGCTGTAGGAGCTGCCGAAGGCTGCGATCTTTTGATCTGGTTTTCAAACTTGAAGTCAAAAGATCGCAGCCTTCGGCAGCTCCTACATTGGATCGCGTGACCGAAATGGCTAGACTGCGCGCCTTCCTGCCTGGATCGCCATCATGCTGCTAATGCTCTACCTCGTTGCCATCACCGCTGAAGCCATGACCGGTGCCCTGTCTGCAGGCCGGCGGGGTATGGACTGGTT
Organism: Pseudomonas sp. NPDC087598; assembly: GCF_044743525.1. Lineage (NCBI taxonomy): Bacteria > Pseudomonadati > Pseudomonadota > Gammaproteobacteria > Pseudomonadales > Pseudomonadaceae > Pseudomonas > Pseudomonas sp. NPDC087598. The sequence continues at coordinate 12,628 of NZ_JBIUWQ010000065.1, forward strand.
TGGCGTGGTGCTGATCGCTTGTGTCACGGCGTTGGGCGGCGGGTCAGTGCGCGATGTGCTGCTTGGGCACTACCCACTGACGTGGGTCAAACATCCGGAATATCTGGTGCTGACCACCGTAGCCGCGATGATTACCGTGTTCACTGCCCGCTGGATGCGCCACCTGCGCTCGCTGTTTCTGGTGCTCGACGCCGTCGGTCTGGTGGCGTTCACTTTGATCGGCTGCATGACCGCTCTGGAAATGGGCCACGGCATGCTGGTGGCTTCGGTCAGCGGTGTGATCACCGGGGTCTTCGGCGGCATCCTGCGCGACATCTTCTGCAACGACATTCCGTTGATCTTCCGTCGCGAGCTTTACGCCAGCGTCTCGTTCGCGGCGGCGTGGTGCTACATGCTGTGTCTATATCTGAATGTGCCCGGTGAACAAGCCATTCTGATCACTTTGTTCGGCGGATTTTTGTTACGTCTGCTGGCCATTCGTTTTCATTGGGAAATGCCCAAGTTTGTTTATAACGATGAACATTAATATCTGTTGTGGTCAGGTTTTTTTGGGTGAGTAACATGTCTTGTAAGTCGCTGGTGACTTGCAAGTGTATGTTTCTTACATTTTTCGCTTTGCGGCCTGTTTAAAAGTCATGGTATTTCTTTTGTTGATAGATTGTTCAGTGGCGATCTTCAAATAAATCTCATCAAAGGAAATGCATCATGAGTGTAAGCACGGACGCAACAGCCGATCAGCCAATAATTCCGCCTGTCCTCGAAGGCCTGGCCAGTTTCAAAGTCAAGTTTGATGCCAGTGATAGCTCGCGCAGCAAGTCGCTGTACGGTAATGGTCGAATGCAGGTGAAAGTGCAAGTTCTGGTTTCCGGAGTAGATACCAATGGTAGTGCCATGCACGTACCGGCGGATGTCATGGACAGTATCGAGCTTATTCATTACAGCACTGGAAAAAAGTTGCGCGACGGCTGGGCCGTAAGCTCCGAACAAGGGCGGTATACCCTTGAAGCGCAAACCTCATTCACAGCGCCAGACGTTGATGACGAAGAGGTAGAAGATGACAGCGTCCATCCTCAGGTTCGTACCTTCTGGGTATCCTCGTCCGTTGCCGGAACGACCCAAATCGGCGCACGATTGTTGCTGAACGGGGCGAGGATTGTCAGTAACGGCAACACGCTTTCCAGCGTTCATGACAGTAGCGTCACGATCGAATCACAAACGCCTCCAGCGTATGCCATTGAACAGTTCCGCTGGTATCAGACCCGCCGCGGCAATGAGGAACCCGGCAATCGTATCTGGAACTATTATCTGGGGCTGTATCCGCAGGGACAGCAGATCAAACTGGTCGATTGGGTTGCTGATGGAGTAGGCGCTGATCGTGACCATGTTGTTGCAAATGGTAATAAACTTAACGAATCAAAAACAAATTATATGCGGGTCACTTTTGTTCGCCCCGAACGAAGAGGGTTGGGTGTGAGCTTGCCATTTGATGGAGGGGATATTGCATTTATTTTGTCTGATGCCATTACCACCAAAGACAAGTTTTATTCGGTAAGGGTCAATGATCACGATGGAGAACTAAGCGTCGTGCAGGCCCTGTCCGAATACTCCTCAATTGAACCCAGGGCCAAGCACGGCGGTTTGTTTCACTTTCGTGCCATTGATCAGCACGGTACGGAGCATAGACTGGCGATTCGCTTGAATTTCTATGAGCGCAATTTATATCTGGAGCGGGGCTGATTCCGGCCGGCGTTGATGCAAGTTTGGTGGGTGCGGTAGATATATATACTGTCTGACACTGCGCCTGCCCATAAACTGTGATGTTAAATCACGCGGTACTCGCAGCAAAAGTGCGTTTACCTATATCTGGCGTTGGCCCTCGCGTTATGCGCGGCCAACGCAACTGCACCTCAAGGATGAGTATTCATGGCTGGCAAACCGCCAAAGGTCAAACCTGTTCCTGCCCCAAGCAAAACACCCGACGCCAGCACGGATGGCTCGCATCGGTCACCTTCCTCCCCATCCATGCCGCATTCACCCCTATCGCATCGCCTGGAACCCTCGCCACCTTCCAGCCGGCCGTCAGACCCGATCGTAGCGACGCAGACGGCCAGTGTGACTGTGAGTCCGATGTTGTCCATGATCGACGAGTTTGCGGTGTTTGCTGCGACGTCCTCGCTGGCAGATTACTGGATACCCACAACCCAAGGCCTCGGCGAGGCCGATGCGCAGGGTTTACGGATATTCAAGCAGCGCCAGTATGTGGCTGTCGACGATGTCCATTTCGTGCGAGTGGCACTGGATATCGAAAGCGGCCTTTTTCGCGCCACACTGGCCAGTGAGCTCAACCCTTCCGGCCCACTATTGAAACCGGACCGCGAGGGCAGGTTCTGGCTCCCGCTGGACAGCAGCGATTCGCGTAATGACCTGGCAAGACGCAGTTCGCTACGGGGGCGAACTGCGGAACTGTTTCACCGCATGGGACACCCGGTGGACGGCTTTTTCGACGTCACGATTGCACGCATCCTGACGGTAAGTGGGATGGATGAAGTGTTGGCGCGCGACTCCCACATTGACTCTCGGTCCTTCGCCTTATTGCATGACACGGTCAGGCGCTTCAGTCTCGATCAGAAAATCCAGACGCTCATCACACAAATGCATCACCCCGATCCGTTGGTGCGCGTCCAGATCGATCCGCAACTGCAGGCCCTGCTGCATTTGCGTAAAGGCGATCTTGTCGGACGCCACGCCCATCGGGACCGTGCCGTGCTCTTTCAGGATCATGAGCGCGCGTTCGAACTCGACTGTGATGAAAATACGTTGCAGATGCGGCGAATTTTTCCTGACCTTCCCAAGACACTGGCTCAGGCGTTGTGGCGCGATGCCAGCGCCGCCGATCGTCTGCACATGCACAACAAATCGGGAATGCCACGGCGAATGGCAGAAGAAGCTCTGCTGGCGCTGCGCAATATCCGTATCGCAAGAGCCTGTGAAGGCCTATATCTGGATTCAGTATCCAGCCTGGACACTGACCGACTGGCGTTGCAGATGATCGGGCGTCTGGCGGGGTGGCCGCAAAAAGTTCGTATCGAGATTCGTCAGAGCGGGGCGGACGGTGATGTTCTGGGCGCTATCGGCGATGCCCGGTCGCTGATTCGTCACCTGCTGATTCGTCAGGATGATCGCTACGCCATCGAAAGCAGCGACGCTCAATATGCTCAGGGATCGAAGGATCTTTATTCAACCATCTGGTTTCTGTTGTTGCCTGGTCATCGTCAGTTGCTGGGTGTGACAGAGGGCGGGGGTGCGGCGCTACAGAAGTTGATCCGTACACAGGCGTTACCGCCGCACCAGTCCGTGAGCGAATTGCTGGGACTCGCACCGATTCCGGTGACCGTCGATCCTGCTACCTCGCGATTCCGGCAAGCGGGGCAGTTGCGAGGTGGTGGCGACGACCAACCGGCATCGACCAAGTCCGTCGCAGACCGTGTCCGAGATCTATATCCGCAGCTTTCGAATGAGGAGGTGATGGCGTTTACCAACGAGCGTTTGAAGGGTGATCCATCAGGCGTTTTATTTCGCCTGGAAACAGAGCTTGCAACGTTGCGTGATGAATTGGCGATATGGACTGCCGAAGGGGCCTCACCTCATTCGCAGACGTCGGAACCAGAGGGCGCGCTGACACTTGCTGAACGACGCCAGGCTCGCGAGCAGTTCAGCGCAAAGCTGCAGGATATCTGGCAGCGCAAACCGGTTTCGAAGTGGGGGGAGGGAGACTATTATTTTTCTGACTATGTGGAGTTTTCGGGTGAGTTACCAAGGCTGTCCGCCAGATTTGAGTATGTAACAGAGTTAATATTGACCGCAAATAAACCGGGCGCACAGATAGGCGCTTTTCTTGACAGCTTTCCCAATATTCAATTTTTGGGTGTCGTCGGCATAAAAATGGAGGAGTTCCCGTCAGGAATATTTCAAATGCGCCAGTTAAGCGAACTTACACTGGATAGGTGTTCGCTAAAACTATCGGAAGCTACAGCTGAGGGATTGTCCAGAATCGAAGCGCTCACCGTGATGAATCTGGCAAACAACCCTCTGGCGGTCGCGCCACATATAGGTCATATGGCAGGTCTAACCCGATTGATGCTGAGCAACGCAAGTCTTTCCAGCGTTCCTTCAGGCATAGATACGCTCAGGGAGCTTAGGGTCGTGGCGTTACATGATAATAATATTTCCGACGTGGGAAATGAACTGTTCGAGATTCCGGATACACAGAATTTGTTCGTTGGGTTATTGAATAATCCACTGAGTGACGCGTCAAGGCAGCGGATTAGTCGGTATCTCGAAGATTCCAGTATGGATCGAAAGGTGGAAATTCAGACGGAGGAGGTATTTTTAGAATCTGACTCCGATAGTGAGTCCTCAGAGAGCGGGCTCTCGACAGGTTCAGACAGTGACTGAATGTTGGTGGAAGTAACGGCACCTTTGTTTTTCTAACATAACCTGACAAGAACAAGCTGCTCGGTGGCTCCCCTTTTGATTCTGTGCGGTTGAGATCAGGAGGGGAGAGAGATCATTGAGTGCTGGAATAAAAGGGGCAGGAAGAACGATGTGAATTGCGGTTTTTGGATGTATTAGCGTTTGTGTGAGTTGTTGGTGGGGGTGTTAAGATATTACTTCCTCATAATTTGTCTGATTTCGCAGCTGTTTTTATTTAAATCGATCGTCAATAGTTTGCTGGCTCCTTAGAGGGCAAATTCTATTAATCAGCAAGGTATTGTTAAATGTTTGATGAACCACGCGGTATTACTCGTATCGAGGTAAAGGTCGACTCCACAAGGTCAGGCCAGCATAAAGTGCTTTATGCCAATGGGCGCATGCAGGTGCGAGTGTTGGTACTTCTGCACGGAACGGATACCAATGGCAACGGCGCATCGCTGTATGGGCATCCTGCACTGCAATCACTGCGGTTGATCGCCTATAACGGCGCGCGGCCTCTGGAGGGGAACTGGAGCGTATCGCAGCAGGAAAATCGATATGCTCACGAAATGTCGGGTGGCGCACCTCGGGTTACCGAAGTTCCACGTGCCACGCACAACCGTATAAGTGACGACTCTGATCCGGTGCAAATTTTCCAGTTTTGGGTTTCGGCTTCCAAGCCAGGAATCATGGAAGTGGCCGCCGAAATTCTCATGGACGGTGTGTTATTGCGAAGTAACGGAATTGGCTTTGACAGCAGTGTTACCCTGGAAGCAATTCCGCCGAAAGAATATTCGCTTAATAGCTTTACATTCAAAGAATATGGTAGCAAGCGGCAGAGAGCGCAATACGACTGGGTTCACACATATCACATTGGGCTACACTCGGAGGGCAGGCAGATTCATCTGCTTGACTGGTACAGCAGTGAGGTAAAACTTGATCCTTATGATTCCGAAGATGCAGTACAGTTCTATGCCTCCGGATTAATTCTTGGCACCCTCGACGGGCGCAGAAGCTTTTACGGCTACATGGCACCTATTTACGGGCTAAACGCTACCCTGCGCAGTCCCCTCGGCATCATGACCGTGCCGATCAACAATGTGCCCGGACAGTTGACGCTTGTTAAATATATTTCCGCTGACCTGCTAGCGGAGCGCAAAAGCGAAGATACATTTGAGTTTGCAGTGATCGATGAGTTTGGTTCGGAACACAGGCTTTGTATCGAAGGTGATAAAGAGCAGCGCGCTTTTATTCTGGGTGAGTCCAAACGGCCAATGAAACAGCTTGTCTGATTTCTGATGTGGCCAGCGGTTTTCGCTGGCCAACTTGACTAGTCAGTATCTGCATCTTTAAATAAAAGGACGGTTTTCAATGGCGAGTAATTCATCTTCCGCTGTTCATTCTAATGCTTTTAACTTCGGTGAGTTTGTTTCCGGAGGTGTTGATCCCCGAACGGGCATGTACACGTGCTCCTTTTCGTTGGGCAATTTGCACTCGTCGGATCTCAACGGCCCTGAGTTTGCACTTGCACTGGGCTTCAATCCACTCAATCAGGCAGACTCCGGTTTTGGCATTGGCTGGTCTTTGACCATGACAAATTACGATTTGCGCAGCAAAGTCATGACGCTGTCCAATGGCGAGCGCTACAAGGCCGTAGAAACATCTACCGGTCTGAAGTTCAAGGAAATGAAGCTGCAAACGGCAAAGGTGTTGGTGACCGGAGCAGGGCAATATGAAGTTCGATACAAGGATGGTCGGCGTGAACTGCTCAAGGTCCTGGCTGGCACTCAGGTCGCCGTAGCGAAAAAAATAATCGCGGCAAACGGGGTGAGCATCGCGTTGAAGCACGAGTTGTTCAACCAGTTTCCCAGGTTGGCCGAAGTCCATGACGCCAAACGATGCCTGCTGAAAATCACCCGCAATGCAGGTCAGGTAACACTGACCCGATATCCCGATACCTCGTCCAGCTCTGATTACAAGCTGATCTTGAAAAACGCTCGGGTTACGGCAATCGAACTTCCGGTCGGCAGAGGTTGGGAGCTGGAATATGAAGTGATCGATGAGGCCAGCTATTTGCACCGCGTCGTCAATCCTTTACGCGGCGTCGAATTCATTCGCTACAAGCGCCAAGGTCATCGTTTCGAAAATGGCGTGGAACGGACACTGCCGTTTGTTATCGCTCACGATATCTACCCTGGACGCGGCCAACCCCGACTCTGCAAGGCTTACACGTACTCCGACCACAACTTCCTTGGGCTGGGCGTCCTGCCGGCCAAGGACAATGACCTGGATCCTCTCTATCTGGCGCCCGGTCACTATGTCTACACCTCGGACGAGCAGTTGGTAGTAAGCGGCAAAGTACATACCCGCATTAGACGCACCTACAACAAGTTCCATCTGTTGGTGGCTGAGGTCACTACCTGTGGCGACGCCCAGGTCGCTACCGCCACGGAGTATCACTGCTCAGTCAAGAAGCCTTTCAATGAGCAGTTGGCTCAGTTCCGCATGCCTAAAGTCCATACGGTGACTCACCTTGATCGGCGCACCCAACAGACGCGTGTGGAAACTACCGTCACCGAGTTCGATGGCGAAGGCAACTTGCTCAAGCACGTCGAGCCAAGTGGGGTAACGACTTCGACGGAGTTCTATCCGGCAAATGGTGGAGACAATTGCCCTGAGGATCCGCTGGGTTTCTCCAGGTTCCCGAAAAAGAGGACGGTCACCGCTGCCGCGTCGGGTGGTGCTTCGACTGTCACGTACTACGACTATGCCCTGCATCCTGGATTGGAGGGGGTGGAACTGGCATGCGTCGTACCGGTCGAGGAGCGTTTTTTCGAAGTTGTCGAAGGCCTTGAGGTCTTGCGCTCGAAAACCGAACGCAGTTACCTGGATACGCCAAAGGACCCGCTCAAGCACGGGGCCACGAAAGAGCAAAGTATCATTCTGAATGATAAAAAAACCTCTACCGAATTTTCCTATGAGCTTGAGGATGACAGGTTGCGGATCAAGTCCAGCACACGCGGATTTGATGGCACACTGCAGGCCAGTGAGAAAGTGCTCTCGACGCTGACGGGATTGCCATTGTCAGAGGTCGGTGTCGATGGCGAACACATCGAGCATGAATACGATGCGATCGGCCGGGCAGTGTGCAAAACGGTGGCTTTCGGCACCCCCTACGCGGCCTCGACCAAGTGGGTCTATACGGCCGCCAGCAAGCAGCAGCCGGCCACAATGGTGACGACTGACCCGGCCGGCGGCGAGCAAAGAATGAATTATGACGGCCTGGGACGGGCGATCACCATTCAGGAAAAGGACTGTGACCATCCCGACAAGGACGGCCTCATCCAGACTCGCACGCTTTATTCTGCCCAGCATGATTCGGTCGGTCGCAAGGTAAAAGTGACGCTGACCGATTGGCGTGATGGCAAGCCTCATCCGGTCAGCACCCGCTACGAATTCGACTCCTGGGGCCTGGTCAGCAAGACGCTGCATGCCGATGGGCGTATCGAACACAGCGAGGCGGATCCGGTCCTTCGCCAGCAAACCAATTGGCTCCAGGGGATGGGCAAGACACTCACCCTCGTCAATGAGTTCGGTAAACCGGTCAGTGTCGAGAGCTTCAATCTGAAGAACAAGAGTCTGGGCAAAACCGTTTACACCTATGACGGGTTCGGGCGCACAACCAGCAAAACAGATCCTGTCGGCAATATCACTCGATATGAATACGACGTTTTTGACCGGATAATCCGCAGTGTTCTGCCTGACACCAGTGAGGTCGTGACCGACTACGCCGAGCATAGCGATGAAGGGTTGCCAACCGACATCAAGGTCGGTGAAAAAGTGTTGGGACAGCAAACGTATGACGGTTTGAGTCGTTTGACACAAAGTACCGTGGGTGGGCGAAAGTCCGAGGCGGGTTATGAAGCAGGCTTCACTCAGCCTCAGTGGTACAAGAGTGCTGATGGTAAAAAAACCGAATTCACGTATTTGCGCGATCTGGGCGGTTTACTGACGGAGCGCAAGGCAGGGGAGCTGGTCACGACTCTGACTTACGACCCCGTCAGTGGCAATCCATTGACCTGTACCGAAAGCGGCAGGGCACGCAATTTTACCTATCACCCTTCCGGACGCCTCAAATCCGAAACGACGACCTTCGGCGCTATCACGAAAGCAACGTCCAGTACCTATTCCTTGCAGGGACGCCCGATCACCCATGTCGATGTCCTCGGAGCCGAAAGCAGATCCGAATACGATAAGCACGGCCGCCTGCTGTCCACCACGCAGGGTTCGTTGAAAACCGAATTCCACTACGACATCCAGACGGGGATGCTGGCCTGGACGAAAGCCGAAGAGACGTCGATCAAGCGTCAGATGCTCACCCGGTTTGTCTATGACGATATCGGTCGTGAAACCCGCCGTACATTTGAGATTCAGGGTCAGCCTGACCAGACGCTGGAATCGACTTATACGCTTGCCGGCAAACTGGCGCAGAAAGTGTCCAGGCGTGGCACGCAAATTTTGCGTGATGAACAATTCGCCTACGATGTGCGCGGGCGTCTGATCCAGTACGACTGTGCCGGCACCCAAAAGCCCCGCGATCCGTATGGCAAGGAAATTGTCCAGCAGACGTTCACCTTCGATGCGCTGGACAACATTCTGACCGTGCAGACGAAGTTCCCGCTGGGCGTGAATCTGACCACCTTCAGTTATGACAATCCTGATCCTGCACAACTCAGCGCAGTCAAACATTCTCATGCTGACTATCCGCCGGCAGTGACACTGGAATACGACGCGAACGGCAGGATGATCAAGGACGACCTGGCACGAACTCTGGCCTATGACGCATTTGGACGTCTCGAACAACTGTCCGGCGCAGGCGGTTCAGTCATTCGTGGCTACCATTACGACGGTCTCGACGATCTGGTTGAACTGTCGCAACCCGACAAGGTAACAACGCAGCGTTACTACTACGCAGGCCGGGTCGCCAATGAGGTGAGTGGTGAAAATTCATCCAGTATTGTGCGTCACGGTGGAGCGCTTGTGGGGCAACAGCAACTCGGTTTGAACGCCGGTGCGCAGTTGTTTGGTACCGATCAGCAGCAAAGCGTGCTGGCAACGCTGGGCAAGGAACAGCTCACCGATTGCGCCTACAGCCCTTACGGGCATCGTCCTGCCGAAGGTGGTTTATTCAGTCTGGCGGGGTTCAATGGCGAGCAGCTGGATCCGGTGACCGGGCTGTATCTGCTGGGTAACGGTTACAGAGCCTATAGTCCGACACTGATGCGTTTTCTCGCCCCCGACAGCATGAGTCCGTTCGGTGCGGGCGGATTGAATGCCTACAGTTATTGCCTGGGCGACCCTGTCAATCGTGTCGACCCTACCGGGCATATGTCGTTGGAAACGATCCTGGGAATCGGCCTCGGTGTTCTCGGAATTATTATCAGCGGGCTGACGGCTGGCGTGGCAACGCCATGGGTCATGACGGCATTTTGGCTGGGTGTTACTTCAGGCCTGGCGGGTATTGCCAGCTCCTGGTTCGATGAGTATGCACCGGATGATCCAGCAGGAGAAATATTGGGCTGGATCAGTTTCGGTCTTGGACTGGCTTCACTTGGTGCAGGCTTGGCGGCGGGTGCAAAAGCCGCTGTGAATGCTGGCAGGAAGATGGCTTCAGCCTTTGGCAAAGGTCTCAGTCCCGCTGGCGAGGATACAGCCAAAGCGGCGAAACATTATTACAAGCCCGGAAAAGGCGCCAAGGCTGCGGCCAAAAAAGCCAAGACGCCTGTGGAAACAGCGTCGGACGAACCTTGGCAATTACAAAGGGCCAAAAAAGACAATTTCGTGTCTGAAATCAATGAGACGAGGGCTAAAGGTTTCTACGAACTCGTGGAAAGCAACAAGTCCGCCAGCCAAGCAGCCGCGGAGTCCGAGATGCTGTACGAGGAGTTCGGATCAGTTGGTGCTGGAAGAAAAGTAACGCATGTTTTTTTTGCGAGGACGAAAGGACGTGGGGAGCGTATTTACCTTCTAGAGGACAGTAAACAGAGAGTTTGCAAAGTCTTGCAGGCGGGCGGCCATTTGTCCGACGGGCAGACCAACACAATGATGAAAACGGCTAAAAGCATTGATACAACGCGCTGGCCAGCGGCCTGAGTGCTTAGCTCGCCCTTTATGGGGTTGAAGGTCTGGAGTGCTGTTCCAGCGCCCACTCCACATGCTCCCTGACCAACTCCGACGGATAATCCCGTCGCGCCTTCAACGCCTCCAATACCGGAATCGTTGAAGGCGCATTGCCTAATCCCACCGCCAGATTGCGCAACCAGCGTTCATACCCGGCGCGCCGCAACGGAGAGCCTTCAGTGCTACTCAAAAACTTCTCTTCATCCCACAAAAACAGCTCGGCCAATTCGGCATTGTCGAGATTGTGCCGTGGCTTGAAGTCGCTTTCCCCGGAAGGCTTGGCAAATCGGTTCCACGGACAGACGATCTGGCAGTCATCGCAGCCGAACACCCGGTTGCCGATCAACGGTCGCAGGTCTTCGGGGATGGCGCTTTTCAGTTCGATGGTCAGATAAGAAATGCAGCGTCGAGCGTCCAGCACATAAGGGCCAACAAAGGCATTGGTCGGGCAGATGTCCAGGCAGGCGGTGCAACGACCACAGTGTTCGGTACTGTGCGGATCATCCACCGGCAGCGGTAGATCGACGAACAGTTCACTTAAAAAGAAATAACTGCCGGCCTTGCGGTTCAACACCAGGGTGTTCTTGCCGATCCAGCCCAGCCCCGCCTGTTCGGCGATGGCTTTTTCCAGCACCGGGGCGCTGTCGACAAAGGCGCGGAACCCGAACGGCCCAATCTCGGACTGAATCTTGTCGGCCAATTGTTGAACGCGTTTACGGATCAACTTGTGGTAATCGCGGCCCAAGGCATAACGCGACACGTAGGCTTTTTCCGGTTGCGCCAGGCGTTTGGCCATCTCGGTATCGCCCGGCAGGTAGTCCATGCGCAGCGAAACCACGCGCAAAGTGCCCGGAACCAGCTCTTCGGGATGCGAGCGCTTGCTGCCGTGGGCGCCCATGTAGTCCATTTCGCCGTGGTAGCCAGCGGCGAGCCAGCGCTCCAGATGCTGCTCATGCTCGGCCAGATCGAGGCCGCTGATGCCGACTTGCTGAAAGCCCAGTTCGCGCCCCCAATCCTTGATTGATTGGGCGAGGGCGGGCAGGTCTGTGGTGATGGCGGACATGAGGCGAGAGAAACCGGAGCTGAGGTGCGTATAATTCTGCCAGACATCGGAGCCCGAAGACGCATGCCGCACACGAAAGATGAATTACCCGACGCGCTGTATGGCGCCGCACAGGTGCGCGAACTCGATGCGCGGCTGATCGCTGCCGGCACGCCGGGCTTCGAATTGATGCAGCGTGCGGCCCATGCGACATGGCGGGCGCTGGTTCGGCAATGGCCTTCAGCGACCGCGCTGAGTGTATTGGCCGGGCATGGCAACAACGCAGGTGACGGTTATCTGGTCGCTGCGCTGGCGCGGCGGGCAGGCTGGACGGTACGGGTGTTGGCGGTCGGTGACCCGCAGCGTTTGCAGGGTGACGCCGCGCTGGCCCATGCCGAGGCATTGGCAGAAGGCGTCCCCGTGCAGGACTGGACGGCGCAAAGCGAACTGCACGGCGTCATCGTCGATGCCTTGCTCGGCACCGGCCTGAACGGTGACGTGCGCGAGCCTTACGCCGGTGCCATCCAAGCGATCAACGCCAGCGGCTTGCCGGTGATCGCGGTGGATGTTCCTTCCGGGCTGTCGGCCGATACCGGACACGTACTCGGTGACGCAGTCCGCGCCGACCTCACCGTCACCTTCATTGGTTTGAAAGTCGGCCTGTTTACCGGCGACGCAGCGGATTGCATCGGCGAACTGGTGTTCAACGATTTGCAGGCCACGGCCGAAACCTATCGTGACATTACTGTCAGTGCTCGGCGTCTGAACACGGCTAATCTGCCGCGTCTGCCCGCGCGTGCACCGACCGCGCACAAAGGACGATTCGGCCATGTGCTGCTGATTGGCGGCGATCACGGTTTCGGCGGGGCTATTCTGCTCAGTACCGAAAGCGCCCTGCGCAGCGGCGCCGGCATGGTTTCGCTGGCCACCCGCCCGGAACACGTGGCGGCGGCGTTGACCCGCGTGCCGGAAGCCATGGCGCTTGGCGCTTCATCGGCCAACCAGTTAATGGGGTTGCTGGACAAGGTTTCAGTGCTGGTTGCAGGTCCAGGTCTGGGGCAGGCGAGTTGGGGGCGGGCGTTATTGTCTGCGGCGGCCAACGCGCTGTTGCCGCAAGTCTGGGACGCGGACGCCTTAAACCTGCTGGCCAGTGGTTTCGTCAGCCTGCCCAAAGATTGCGTGATCACTCCGCACCCGGGCGAGGCGGCACGTTTGCTGGGAATCAGCACCGCGCAAGTGCAGGCCGATCGTCCTGCTGCGGTATTGGCGTTGAGCAAAAAATATACAGCGGTTGTGGTGTTGAAAGGTGCAGGCAGTCTGATCGCGCATCCCGATGGGCGTCTGGCGTTGTGTCATCAGGGCCATCCGGCCATGGCCACCGCCGGGCTCGGCGATGTGCTCGCGGGTTTGACCGGCGCATTGCTGGCGCAAGGCATGGCCGGTTTCGATGCCGCTTGCCTGGCCGTCTGGCTGCACGCCAATGCCGGGATGCAACAAGGTAAATTCGGCCGTGGGCTGGCGGCCAGTGATCTGATTCCAGCCATTCGTCAGTTGTTGGAGGAGCATGCACCGTGTCTGAAGTAACCCTGTACCTGGCCGATGAACAGGAAATGAGCGACTTTGGCGCACGGATCGCCCGCGTTACCCAGGGTCACGGCCTGATTTTTCTCGAAGGCAATCTGGGGATGGGCAAAACCACGCTGTCCCGGGGCATCATCCGTGGGTTGGGGCATGTCGGTGCGGTAAAAAGTCCGACCTTCACGTTGGTCGAGCCCTACGAGATCGGCGACATCCGCGCCTTCCACTTCGACCTGTATCGGCTGGTCGATCCGGAGGAGCTGGAGTTTCTCGGCATCCGCGACTATTTCGAAGACGACGCCTTGTGCCTGATCGAGTGGCCCGATAAAGGTGCAGGCTTTTTGCCAAAGCCTGACCTGACCATTACCATTAGCCCGCAAGACAGCGGGCGTTCGCTGAAAATTTTATCCCGGGGTTCGCGCGGCGAGGCCTGGTGTGCCGCTTTGGCATTGGAATCCAATTAAATGATGGGGTTAGGTATGCGCTTTCGCGCGTTGGTGGCTGCCGCTGGACTGATATTGATGGCAGTAACCGTCAACGCTGTGGCCGATACGAAGGTCAACAGCGTGCGCCTGTGGCGCGCACCGGACAACACGCGGCTGGTCTTCGACCTGAGCGGTCCGGTACAGCACAGCGTCTTCACCCTGACCGCTCCGGATCGGCTGGTGATCGACATCAATGGCGCCACCCTCGGCGCACCGCTGAATGTGCAGACCGCAAACACACCGATCACCGCGATGCGCTCGGCCCAGCGCACGCCGACCGACCTGCGGGTGGTCATTGATCTGAAGAAAGCCGTCACCCCGAAAAGCTTCTCGCTGGCGCCTAACGCGCAGTACGGCAACCGTCTGGTGGTCGATCTGTTCGATAACCCGGCCGACGCCGCACCTGCGCCCGCGTCTGCTCCAACGCCGTCGGTGGCGACCATGCCAGCGGTGCCGGTCACACCTTCCGAACCGGCAATCAAGCTTCCGCCAGCTCCGGCCGGCAAGCGCGACATTATTGTGGTGATCGACGCCGGACACGGTGGCGAAGACCCGGGTGCGTCCGGCTCGCGTGGCCAGCGTGAGAAAGACGTGGTGTTGCAGATCGCCCGCGAATTGCAGCGTCAGGTCAACGGCATGAAAGGCTTCCGCGCCGAACTGACGCGTACGGGCGATTACTTCATTCCGTTGCGCGGCCGTACCGAAATCGCCCGCAAGAAGGGCGCCGATCTGTTCGTTTCGATTCACGCCGACGCCGCGCCGTCTGCGGCGGCCTTCGGTGCGTCGGTGTTTGCCCTGTCCGATCGCGGCGCCACGTCGGAGACCGCCCGTTGGCTGGCCGACAGCGAGAACCGCTCTGACCTGATCGGCGGTGCCGGTAACGTCAGCCTCGACGACAAGGACCGCATGCTCGCGGGCGTGTTGCTCGACCTGTCGATGACCGCCTCGCTGACCTCCAGCCTCAACGTCGGTCAGAAAGTCCTGACCAACATCGGTCGCGTGACGCCGCTGCACAAGCAGCGCGTGGAACAGGCCGGGTTCATGGTGTTGAAGTCGCCGGATATCCCGTCGATTCTGGTCGAAACCGGGTTTATCTCCAACGCCAACGAAGCGAACAAGCTCTCGGCATCGAGCCACCAGCAAGCGCTGGCACGTTCGATCAGCAGCGGCGTGCGCCAGTTCTTCCAGCAGAACCCGCCACCGGGCACCTACATTGCCTGGCTGCGTGATTCCGGCAAGATCGCCCAAGGCCCGCGCGACCACCGCGTAAGCCCGGGCGAAACCCTGGCAATGATCGCCGTGCGTTATCAGGTGTCGCCGGCAACGCTGCGCAGCGCCAACAATCTGAAGAGTGATGATCTGAAGGCCGGTCAGCACTTGACCATTCCTGGCACCGAACTGGCGTCCAAAGAATGAATCAGCTCTTGAACACCGCCCGCATCGAACTGCTCAGCCCACGGCTGGCGAACCAGATTGCCGCCGGTGAGGTGGTCGAGCGTCCGGCCTCGGTGATCAAGGAGTTGCTGGAAAACAGCCTCGACTCCGGCGCCAAGCGCATTGATGTCGATGTCGAGCAGGGCGGCGTCAAGCTGCTGCGCGTTCGCGATGACGGCAGCGGCATTTCCGCCGATGACCTGCCGCTGGCGCTGGCCCGTCACGCCACCAGCAAGATCCGCAATCTGGAAGACCTCGAACAGGTGATGAGCCTGGGTTTTCGGGGTGAAGCACTGGCTTCGATCAGCTCCGTGGCGCGTCTGACCCTGACCTCGCGCACCCGCGATGCCGATCAGGCCTGGCAGGTCGAAACCGAGGGGCGCGACATGGCGCCTCGCGTGCAGCCGGCAGCGCATCCGGTCGGCACTTCGGTGGAAGTCCGCGACCTGTTCTTCAACACGCCGGCTCGCCGCAAATTCCTCAAGACCGAAAAAACCGAATTCGATCACCTGCAAGAAGTGATCAAGCGTCTGGCGCTGGCGCGTTTCGATGTGGCGTTCCACCTGCGTCACAACGGCAAGACCATCCTCAGCCTGCACGAGGCCCATGATGATGCGGCCCGTGCACGGCGTGTGGCGGCGATCTGCGGTTCTGGCTTCCTTGAGCAGGCGTTGCCGATCGAGATCGAACGCAACGGTCTGCACCTGTGGGGCTGGGTCGGTTTGCCGACGTTCAACCGTAGCCAGGCGGACTTGCAGTATTTCTTTGTGAACGGCCGTGCGGTGCGCGACAAACTGGTCGCCCACGCGGTGCGTCAGGCCTATCGCGACGTGTTGTTCAACGGTCGGCATCCGACGTTTGCGCTGTTTTTCGAGGTCGATCCGGCGGCGGTAGACGTCAACGTGCACCCGACCAAGCACGAAGTACGTTTTCGTGACGGGCGCATGGTGCACGACTTCCTCTACGGCACGCTGCACCGTGCGCTGGGCGATGTGCGTCCGGAGGACCAGCTCGCCGGTTCCGTGACCACTGCCATCGTCCGTCCAACCGGCCTCGATGCCGGCGAATTCGGCCCGCAGGGCGAAATGCGTCTGGCGGCCAATGCGTTGCTGGAGCAGCCGCAGGCGCAACCGGCATTCAATACCTCGTCGGGTGGCAGCGCTGGCGGCGCTTATCAGTATCAATACACGCCGCGTCCGCAATCTGCTGTGCCGCCGGCCGCCGAGGCGCAAGCGGCGTATCGCGAGTTTTTCGCGCCGCTGCCCGAGGCCAATGCCAACGCGTTGCCGGCCGGTCAGGAAGACATTCCGCCGCTTGGCTACGCGCTGGCGCAGCTCAAGGGCATCTACATTCTCTCGGAGAACGCCCAAGGCCTGGTGCTGGTGGACATGCACGCCGCTCATGAGCGGATCATGTATGAACGCCTGAAAATCGCCATGGCCAGCGAAGGTCTGAGCGGCCAGCCGTTGCTGGTGCCGGAGTCGTTGGCGGTCAGTCAGCGCGAAGCGGATTGTGCTGAAGAGCACGCGGCGTGGTTCCAGCGTCTTGGCTTCGAATTGCAGCGTCTGGGCCCGGAAACCCTGGCGATCCGCCAGATTCCGGCATTGCTCAAGCAGGCCGAGGCCAACCGCCTGGTCGGTGATGTGCTGTCGGACTTGATGGAATACGGCACCAGCGACCGGATTCAGGCACACCTGAACGAACTGCTCGGCACCATGGCCTGCCACGGCGCGATCCGCGCCAACCGGCGCCTGGCCTTGCCGGAAATGAACGGTCTGCTGCGCGACATGGAAAACACCGAGCGCAGCGGTCAATGCAACCATGGCCGACCGACCTGGACCCAATTGGGCCTGGACGATCTGGACAAACTGTTCCTGCGCGGTCGTTGATGAGCCAGCTTCCTCCAGCGATTTTCCTGATGGGCCCGACCGCTGCGGGCAAGACCGATCTGGCCATCGAGCTGACCAAGGTACTTCCGTGCGAGCTGATCAGCGTCGATTCGGCGCTGGTCTATCGCGGCATGGACATCGGCACGGCCAAACCGTCCAAAGAGCTGCTAGCCGAATATCCACACCGTTTGATCGATATTCTCGATCCGGCCGAGGCGTACTCGGCGGCGGATTTCCGTCGCGATGCCCTGCAAGCCATGGCCGAAATCACCGCACGCGGAAAAATTCCGCTGCTGGTGGGCGGCACGATGCTCTATTACAAGGCTTTGGTCGATGGTCTGGCCGACATGCCCGCAGCCGATGCAGACGTCCGTGCGCAGATCGAAGAAGAGGCTGCACGCCTTGGCTGGCAAGCCTTGCATGATCAATTGGCAGTCATCGATCCGGTGTCAGCGGCACGGATTCATCCGAACGATCCGCAGCGCTTGAGTCGTGCGCTGGAAGTTTATCGGGTCAGCGGTCAGAGCATGACCGCGCTGCGTCAGCAACAATCTGCGCAAAGTACTGAAGCAGCCGCTTCGGGACTGCAACAATTGCCCTATACTGTCGCGAACTTGGCCATTGCCCCGGCAAATCGTCAGGTACTGCACGAGCGCATTAAACAAAGATTCACAAATATGTTGGAACAGGGGTTCATCGACGAGGTCGTAGCCCTGCGTAAAAGAAGTGACCTGCATTCGGGGTTGCCGTCTATACGTGCAGTAGGCTATCGCCAAGTCTGGGATTACCTGGATGGCAAGCTGACATTGGCCGAAATGCAGGAACGTGGAGTCATTGCCACGCGCCAATTGGCCAAACGCCAGTTCACCTGGCTGCGCAGCTGGGAAGATTTACACTGGCTGGACAGTCTTGATTGCGACAATCTGCCACGCGCCTTGAAATACCTTGGGACCATCTCCATATTGAGCTGAGTCCTTGCAATTGCCGTCTATCCTTGGGGGTGTGACGGCCAAAGCCATCTGAATTACCTATTTTTATTATTGAATCCTTAAAGGAGTGCGGCACATGTCAAAAGGGCATTCGCTACAAGACCCTTACTTGAATACTTTACGTAAAGAGAAAGTTGGGGTTTCCATCTACCTGGTCAACGGTATCAAACTGCAAGGCACGATCGAGTCGTTCGACCAGTTCGTGATCCTGCTGAAAAACACCGTCAGCCAGATGGTCTACAAACACGCTATCTCGACAGTAGTGCCGGTTCGTCCAATTCGTCTGCCTAGCGCAACCGAATCCGAAGCAGGTGACGCTGAGCCAGGTAACGCCTGATAGGAGTCTCCTTTGTTCTTTGAGCGCCACGGTGGTGGTGAGCGAGTCATTCTCGTTCACTTGGATGGACAGGACCCTGAGGCGCGCGAAGATCCGCAGGAGTTTCAGGAATTGGCTAATTCGGCGGGCGCCGAGACCGTTGCGTTTTTTAACGTGCCGCGTCATCGGCCAACCGCCAAATTCCTGATTGGCAGCGGCAAGGTCGAGGAATTACGCGACCTGGTACATGCCGAAGAAGCCGATCTGGTGATCTTCAATCACACCCTCACGCCCAGTCAGGAACGTAACCTCGAACGTGTTTTCGAGTGTCGCGTGATCGACCGCACCGGTCTGATTCTCGATATTTTCGCCCAACGCGCGCGTACCCATGAAGGCAAGCTCCAGGTCGAACTGGCCCAGCTTGACCACATGAGCACCCGGCTGGTTCGTGGCTGGACCCACCTTGAGCGTCAGGGTGGCGGCATCGGCATGCGTGGTCCGGGTGAAACCCAGCTGGAAACCGACCGCCGTCTGCTGCGGGTTCGCCTGCGTCAGATCAAGGGGCGGCTCGAGAAAGTGCGCAGTCAGCGCGAACAGTCGCGCCGCGGCCGTTCCCGTGCGGATATTCCTACCGTCTCCCTGGTGGGCTATACCAACGCCGGCAAATCCACACTCTTCAATAACGTGACGAAATCCGACGTCTACGCGGCCGACCAATTGTTCGCCACGCTGGATCCGACCCTGCGCCGTCTGGAACTGGACGACCTGGGGCCGATCGTCCTGGCTGACACGGTGGGGTTCATTCGCCACCTGCCGCACAAGCTGGTCGAGGCATTTCGGTCTACGCTCGAAGAGTCGAGCAACTCCGACCTCTTGTTGCACGTGATCGATGCGGCCGAACCGGATCGCATGTTGCAGATCGAGCAGGTGATGGTGGTGCTGGGCGAGATTGGCGCCCAGGACTTGCCGATCCTTGAGGTATACAACAAACTCGATTTGCTTGAAGGCGTTGAGCCACAAATCCAGCGCGACGAAAACGGCAGGCCGCAACGGGTCTGGTTGTCGGCGCGTGATGGCAGTGGTCTGGAATTGCTTGAGCAAGCCATTGCCGAGTTGTTGGGCAGTGACCTGTTTGTCGGTACCTTGCGGTTGCCTCAGCGTTTTGCGCGTCTGCGTGCACAGTTTTTCGAACTGGGCGCGGTGCAGAAAGAAGAATACGACGAAGAAGGTGTCAGCTTGCTGGCCGTTCGATTGCCGCGCTCGGAGCTCAATCGACTGGTCAGTCGTGAAGGCGTTGTGCCGACGGAGTTCATCGAGCAACACACTTTGCAATAAAAGCCTGACAAAGCGGTTGTTCCGCAACGGCAGGCATTCTGTAGCATTGGTCGGCGCGCCGTGGGTGCGTCTTTGCTTTATCAGATGGAGAGCGCTATGGCTTGGAATGAGCCGGGTGGCAACTCGAACAATCAGGATCCTTGGGGTGGCAAGCGCCGCAATAACGGCGACCGCAAGGGGCCACCGGATCTCGACGAGGCCTTCCGAAAGCTGCAGGAAAGCCTGAACGGGTTGTTCGGTGGTGGTAAGAAACGCGGTGGTGATGACGGCGGTGGTTCGGGCAGGAGTGGCGGCTTTGGCGGTCTGCTCGGCATCGGCCTTGTTGTGCTGGCGGCTGTCTGGCTGTACAGCGCGGTCTACGTGGTCGACGAGCAGGAGCAAGCCGTGGTGCTGCGCTTCGGCAAGTACTACGAAACCGTCGGCCCGGGCCTGAACATCTACTTCCCGCCGATCGATAAAAAGTACATGGAAAACGTCACGCGTGAGCGTGCCTACACCAAGCAGGGCCAGATGCTGACCGAAGACGAGAACATCGTCGAAGTCCCGTTGACCGTGCAGTACAAGATCAGCAACCTGCAGGATTTCGTGCTGAACGTCGATCAGCCGGAAATCAGCCTGCAGCATGCGACCGACAGCGCCCTGCGCCACGTGGTGGGTTCGACCGCCATGGACCAGGTGCTGACCGAAGGTCGTGAATTGATGGCCAGCGAAATCAAGGAGCGTCTGCAACGTTTCCTCGATACCTATCGCACCGGTATCACCGTTACCCAGGTCAACGTACAGAGCGCAGCGGCACCGCGTGAAGTGCAGGAAGCCTTCGATGACGTGATCCGCGCCCGTGAAGATGAACAGCGTTCGCGTAACCAGGCTGAGACCTACGCCAACGGCGTGGTGCCGGAAGCTCGTGGTCAGGCCCAGCGTATCCTCGAGGATGCCAACGGTTACCGCGACGAAACGGTCTCGCGCGCCAAGGGTGAGGCCGATCGCTTCACCAAACTGGTCGCCGAGTATCGCAAGGCACCTGAAGTCACCCGCCAGCGTCTGTACCTGGACACCATGCAGGAAGTCTTCAGCAACACCAGCAAGGTACTCGTGACCGGCAACAAGAACGGCCAGAGCAACCTGCTTTACCTGCCGTTGGACAAAATGATTCAGAACAGTTCGGGCAGCAATGCGCCGGTCACCGGTTCGGCTGCAGCCAGTAACACGGATGTCACGCCGCATGTCACTGACCTGCCGCAGTCGCGCACAAGGGAGACCCGCTGATGAGCAATAAATCGCTGATCGCCCTGATCGTTGGCGTTGTCGTGGTACTGGTGGGCTGGAACTGCTTCTACATCGTCGCTCAGACCGAGCGTGCGGTGCTGCTGCAATTCGGTCGTGTGGTGCAGGCGGATGTTCAGCCAGGTCTGCATGTGAAGGTGCCTTACGTTAACCAGGTGCGTAAATTTGACGCACGTCTGATGACGCTGGATGCACCGACACAGCGTTTCCTGACCCTGGAAAAGAAAGCTGTCATGGTTGATGCCTACGCCAAGTGGCGCGTGAAAGATGCCGAGCGCTTCTACACCGCAACTTCCGGTCTCAAGCAAATCGCCGACGAGCGTCTGTCCCGTCGTCTGGAGTCCGGTCTGCGTGACCAGTTCGGCAAGCGCACCCTGCACGAAGTCGTGTCGGGCGAGCGTGATGCGCTGATGGCTGACATCACCGCTTCGCTGAACAAGATGGCGGAAAAAGAGCTGGGTATCGAAGTTGTCGATGTCCGGGTCAAGGCCATCGATCTGCCGAAAGAAGTGAACCGCAGCGTGTTCGAGCGTATGAGCACCGAGCGTGAGCGTGAAGCTCGCGAGCACCGTGCCAAGGGTAACGAGCTGGCTGAAGGCATCCGTGCCCACTCCGATCGTCAACGCCGCGTGCTGCTGGCTGAAGCCTATCGTGAATCCGAAGAGGTTCGCGGTGACGGTGATGCCCAGGCCGCTGCGATCT
>NZ_JBIUWQ010000066.1:0-33639 GCF_044743525.1 Pseudomonas sp. NPDC087598
AAAAAGAAGACACCAAAAAAAAATTCAAAGACTGAATCCAGAAAACAACCGAGCAGAAGCTCTAAAACTAAATCGACGGTCGCGGTTTCTTCCAGATCCTGCAGCCGGACGGCACCACGTCCTACACCCGTGACGGTACTTTCCACCTCGACTCCAATGGCCAGATCGTCAACGCCAGCGGTTTCGCCCTGGAACCGGCCATCGTCATTCCGAACGATGCCCAGACCTTCACCGTGGGTCGCGACGGCACTGTGTCGATCTCCGTTGCCGGCAACCCTGCCGCTCAGGTTATCGGCAACCTGCAAACCGCCGACTTCATCAACCCGGCCGGTCTGCAAGCCGTGGGTAACAACCTGTTCCTGGAAACGGCTGCTTCCGGCGCGCCGCAAGTCGGTACCCCGGGCCTGAACGGTTTTGGCACCACGCTGCAGAACACCCTGGAAACGTCCAACGTCAGCACCGTTGAAGAGATGGTCAACATGATCACCACTCAGCGCGCTTACGAGATGAACTCCAAGGTGATCTCCACCGCCGACCAGATGCTCTCGTTCGTAACGCAGAATCTGTAATCAAGTCTATGAGGCGACCATGAGGTCGCCTGCAACACCGTGAGGTAGGGTCATGAATCGCTTCGTATCTGTTCTGGCATTGAGTGGAGTCGTCTCGCTCGCGGGCTGCGTCGCCCCGACGCCCAAGCCCAATGACCCTTACTACGCTCCGGTGTTGCCGCGCACGCCGTTGCCGGCTGCGGCCAATAACGGCTCGATCTATCAGGCCGGGTTCGAACAGAACCTGTACGGCGACCGCAAGGCATTCCGGGTCGGTGACATCATCACCATCACCCTGAACGAGAAGACCCAGGCGAGCAAAAACGCCAACTCGCAAGTGGCCAAGAACAGCAAGACCGGCATCGGCCTGACTTCGTTGTTCGGCGGCAGCGCCACCACCAACAACCCGTTGGGTGGCAATGATCTGAGCCTGGACGTCGGCTACAGCGGCGACCGTGCGACCAAGGGTGACAGCAAGGCTGCGCAGGGCAACACCCTGACCGGTTCGATCACCGTGACCGTGGCTGACGTGCTGCCCAACGGCATCATTGCCGTGCGCGGCGAGAAGTGGATGACCCTCAACACCGGCGATGAGCTGGTACGAATTGCCGGTCTGGTGCGCGCGGATGACATCGCCACCGACAACACCGTGTCGTCGACCCGTGTCGCCGATGCGCGCATCACCTACTCGGGCACCGGTTCGTTCGCCGATGCGAGTCAGCCAGGCTGGTTCGACCGTTTCTTCCCAGCCCGCTGTTCCCTTTCTAGGTGGCTACGTTGAATTTCAAGAGCCTCATGCTGGCTGCGGCACTGATGTCCGCAGCCTTTGGTGCCCACGCCGAGCGGCTGAAAGATATCGCCAGCATTTCCGGCGTGCGCTCCAACCAGTTGATCGGTTACGGCCTGGTGGTCGGGCTTAACGGCACCGGTGACCAGACGACGCAAACCCCGTTCACCCTGCAGACCTTCAACAACATGCTCTCGCAGTTCGGCATCAAAGTGCCGCCGGGCTCGGGCAACGTGCAGTTGAAAAACGTCGCGGCGGTGTCGGTGAGTGCCGATCTGCCGGCGTTCGCCAAACCGGGTCAGCAAGTCGACATCACTGTTTCCTCGATCGGTAACTCCAAGAGCCTGCGCGGCGGCACTTTGTTGCTGACCCCGCTCAAGGGTATCGACGGCAACGTCTATGCCATCGCTCAGGGCAACCTGGTGGTCGGCGGTTTCGATGCCGAGGGCCGTGACGGTTCGAAGATTACCGTCAACGTGCCGTCGGCCGGTCGTATCCCGGGTGGTGCGTCGGTGGAGCGTTCGGTGCCGAGCGGTTTCAACCAAGGCAACAGCCTGACGCTGAACCTCAACCGATCCGACTTCACCACGGCCAAGCGCATCGTCGACAAGATCAACGACATGCTCGGCCCTGGTGTGGCGCAGGCCATCGACGGCGGTTCGATCCGTGTGACGGCGCCGCTCGATCCGAGTCAGCGCGTCGACTATCTGTCGATCCTCGAAAACCTCGAAGTCGATCCGGGGCAGGCGGTGGCGAAAGTCATCATCAACTCGCGTACCGGCACCATCGTCATCGGCCAGAACGTCAAAGTGTCGCCGGCCGCCGTGACCCACGGCAGCCTGACCGTGACCATCACCGAAGACCCGATCGTCAGCCAGCCGGGCCCGTTGTCCAACGGCCAGACTGCGGTCGTGCCGCGTTCGCGGGTGAATGCCGAGCAGGAAGCCAAGCCGATGTTCAAGTTCGGCCCGGGTACCACCCTCGACGAGATCGTGCGTGCGGTGAACCAGGTCGGCGCAGCACCGGGTGACCTGATGGCGATTCTTGAAGCACTGAAGCAGGCCGGCGCGTTGCAAGCCGACCTGATTGTGATCTGAGGCCGACCCCCATGGATATGCGCAAGAGCGGTCTGGTCAGTAGCAGTGATTCGGGTTCTTACTCTGACCTCAATCGTCTGAACCAGCTCAAAGTCGGCGACAAGGACAGCGATGCGAACATGCGCAAAGTGGCGCAGGAGTTCGAATCGCTGTTCCTCGGCGAAATGCTCAAGTCGATGCGTTCGGCCACCGAAGCGCTGGGCCAGGACAATCCGCTGAACACGCCGGCGGCCAAGCAGTATCAGGAAATGTACGACCAGCAACTGGCCGTTTCCATGTCCCGCGAGGGCGGTGGTATCGGTCTGGCTGACGTGCTGATGCGGCAGATGTCGAAGAACAAGCCGATGGCGCCGGGCGAGGCTGCTGCCGCGTCCGCCGCCAAGCAGGAAGAGGCCAAAGCCAAGGCACTGGCTGTGGCGACACCGGTTGCCGCAGGCACCGTCGCCACCAGCGGCCCGTTGTCGCGCCTCAATGGCGAGCGTCCGCTGTGGGCGTCGCGTTCCGTCAATGCGCCGAACACGCAACTGGCGCACCGCAACGATATGGAAATGATCAACCAGCGTCGACTGGCCTTGCCGCCGAAACTGGCTGATCGCTTGCTCGCGGGCCTGGTGCCGTCGGCCATGCCGACCGCTGCCAGCCAATTGCCGCAACGCACCACGACTGCCGCCACCACTGGCGCCGGTCCGCTGTACAACGGCGACTGGCTGGCCCGCGCCGAATCGGACAAGGCCTCTGGCGGGCAGATGCAGATTTACGGTCGGGCGATGGCGCAGATTCCGCTGGCGCCCGCGAAGAAAGCCTTCAGCTCCGCCGACGAGTTCGTCAACACCATGCTGCCGATGGCCAAGGAAGCTGCCGCACGTATCGGCGTCGATCCGCGTTACCTGGTGGCACAAGCCGCGCTGGAAACCGGCTGGGGCAAATCGGTCATGCGCGCGCAGGATGGCAGCAGCAGCCACAACCTGTTCGGCATCAAGGCGAGCAGCAACTGGACCGGCGATTCGGCCCGGGCAATCACCAGTGAGTTCCGCAATGGTGCGATGGTCAAGGAGACGGCCGAGTTCCGTTCCTACGCCTCGTACAAGGACAGCTTCCACGATCTGGTGACTTTGCTGCAGAGCAACAATCGCTATCAAGATGTTGTGAAGTCTGCCGATAACCCAGAACAGTTTGTACGCGAGTTGCAAAAGGCCGGTTACGCCACCGACCCGAACTACGCGACAAAGATTTCGCAGATAGCCAAGCAGATGAACAGTTTCCAAAACTACGCTGCGGCGGGTGTATCCACCACGCCTTTATAAGGCACAAGGTATAAGGTCTGAACCATGAGTTTGCTCAATATCGGGATGTCAGGACTGTCGGCCAGCCAGTCCTCTTTGGCTACGACAGGCAACAACATTGCCAACGTCGACACCGCCGGTTATTCGCGCCAGCAAACCGTGCAGGGCACCAAATCCTCGCAGCAATTCGGCACCGTGTTCATCGGTACGGGCACCACCCTGGCTGACGTGCGCCGGGTGTACAACTCGTACCTGGAAAGCCAGCTGCACACGGCCACCTCGCTCGACAGCGAATCGGCCGCGTTTCTGGCGCAGGCCACGCCGCTGGATTCCATGCTGTCGGATACCAACACCGGCCTGACCGGTGTGCTGCAAAAATTCTTTACCACGATGCAGGGCGTCTCGACGTCGGCGACCGATGACACCTCCCGTCAATCGGTGCTGACCGGTGCGCAAGCGCTGACCAGCCGCTTCAACACCATCGCCAAACAGCTCAACGATCAGAACACCACCATCAATGGCAGCCTTGGTGACATGACGTCCCAGGTGAACAAACTGGCCACCTCGATTGCCAATTTGAACCAGAAGATCGGCGAGATCTCCACCAGCGGTGGGGCGCCGAACGATCTGCTCGACAGCCGTAACGAAGCGGTACGTCAGCTCTCCGAGCTGACCGGTGCACAGGTCGTCGAGCGTGGCACCAGTTTCGATGTCTACATCGGCAGCGGTCAGCCGCTGGTGATCGGCAACACCACCAACACCCTGAGCATGGTCGCAAGCAAAGACGATCCGTCGCGCATGGCCATCCAGATGGATCGCGGTTCGAGCACCATCGACATCACCTCGGCGATGACCGGCGGTGAAATCGGCGGCCTGCTGACTTACCGCAAAGAGGTCCTTGACCCGTCGCTCAACGAGTTGGGCCGAGTGGCACTGGTGATCGCTGATCAGGTCAACAGCCAGCAAGCACAGGGCATCGACAAGAACGGTGACTTCGGCGCGGCGATTTTCAACAACATCAACAGTGCTGCGCTGATCAGTCAGCGCAGTATCGCGCAGTCGGGCAACAGCACAGGCTCGGGCAACCTTGACGTTACCATCAAGGACACCGGCAAGCTGACCACCAGCGATTATCAGGTGACGTTCACCAGCGCTACCGACTACACCGTCAAGCGTTCCGACGGCACCGACATGGGCGCCTTCAGCACCACAACCAATCCGCCGCCAGTGATCGACGGTTTCACCCTTGCTCTGAAGGGGGGGGCGTTGAGCGCCGGTGACAGCTTCAAAGTCACCCCGACCCGCAATGCGGCCGCGAGCATTCAGACGGTGCTCACCGATCCGAAGAAAATCGCTGCGGCCGGTCCGTTGACCGGTGTCGCCAGCGCTGCCGGTCTGGGCACTTACACTCAGCCGACACTCAGCAGCAAGATCGATATCTACAACCCGACGGCCCAGGCTGACATGCAGGCGGCGCTGAAGAACTCGACGCCGGTCAAACTGGTGTTCGGTGCGGTCAGCGGCGGCAGCCAGTCTTACTCCTTCGTGGATGCCAAGGGCGGCGTCATCAGCAGCGGCACAGTCGTTCCCGGTCAATCGAACACGCTGGACCTGAAGGTCGGCATCGTCGATGCCAGCGGCAACCCGGTGATGGACACCAGCGTTACGCCGAACGTACAGAAAACCTTCTCCGTACAGACCACCGTGGGCGGCACGCCGAAGCCTGGCGAAACCTTCACCATGAACCTGACCGGTGCGGCGTCTTCGGACAACCGTAACGCGCAATCGCTGGTCGCCCTGCAAACCGCGCAGACCGTCGATACCGGGTCGGCCAGCAAAGGCATCAGCCTGACTGACGCTTACAACAAACTGGTGACCAATGTCGGTACCAAGACTGCCCAAGGCAAGTCCGACAGTGCCGCCACCACGGCGATTCTGGATAACGCCAAAGGCGCGCGCGATTCGCTGTCCGGGGTCAACCTGGATGAAGAAACCGGCAACCTGGTCAAATACCAGCAGTACTACACAGCGTCTTCGCAGATCATCAAAGCTGCGCAGGAAACTTTCGCCACGCTGATCAACAGCCTTTAAGGAGTCGTAATTCATGCGCATTTCCACCGCCCAGTATTACGGCACGCAAGCGTCGGACTATCAGCGTAACTTCAACAAGGCTGTCGCTACCGCCAGCGAGGCGAGCAGCCTGCAGCGCATCACCAATGCGTCCGATGATCCGATCGGTGCCGGTCGTTTGCTGCAACTGGGCCAGCAGGCCGCGATGCTGGATCAGTACAAGACCAACGTCGACACCACCACAAATTCGTTGAATGTGCAGGAGTCCACGCTGGATTCCATCACCACCGCACTGGCGCGTGCCAAGGAACTCGCCCTGGCCGCCAACACCGGCACGCGTACCGACAAGGATCGCCAGGCTTACGCTTCGGAGCTGAGTCAGATCCAGCAACAAGTGCTTGGCCTGATGAACTCCAAGGATGCCAACGGCAACTACATGTTCTCCGGTTCGAAGACCGATACCGCGCCGTACTCGCAGAATGCCGACGGCACTTACACCTACAACGGTGACCAGACCACGATCAACCTGGGCATCGGCGACGGTATGACGGTCGGCACCAACACCACCGGTTGGGATGCCTTTCAGCAGACCATCAACACCGGCCGCACCAGCACCAACATGACGGCTCCTGCAGTGGATGACGGCCGTGTCGTGCTGTCCAGCGGTACCGTTGGCAATGTTGCCACCTACAACTCCAAGTTCTCCGGTGGTCAGCCCTACACCGTCAGCTTCGTCAGCAGCACCCAACTGCAAATCACCGATGCGCTGGGTAACGACGTGACGGCCGAAGCCAGCCAGAACGGCGCGATCGTCAACACCACCGGCACCAACCAGTCGGTCAGTTTCCGTGGCGTCGACCTGAAGCTGAACATCAACCTGAAAGCGGGGGACACCAACCCGGACGCGGTGATTGCCGGGCACAGCTTCCAGCTGTCGACCCAGCCTGACTCGTTCACCACCGCGCGCAGCCCGGGTAACCCGTCTACTGCGGTGATTACCGGTTCGACCATCACCGACCAGTCGGCCTATACAAACGCCTTCCCGCAAGGCGGCGCGGTGCTCAAGTTCACCAGCGCCACGGCGTTCGATCTGTATGCGGCGCCAGTCACTGCGGACAGCAAACCCGTGTCGTCCGGCACCGTGGCTGGCGGCAACGCGACCGCTGCGGGCGTGACTTTCGCGCTGGGCAACACTCCGGCCGCTGGCGATCAGTTCTCGATCCAGCCGAACAATCACCAGACCCAGAACGTGCTCGACACGCTGGGCCAGATGATTACGGCATTGAATATGCCGATCGACGGTGATGATGTTGCCAAGCAGAAGTTTCAGGGTGTCATGGAGTCGGGTCTCGGCAACATCGACGCCGCTACCAACCAGATTGGCGCTTCTGTCACCACCATTGGTGCCCGTGGCCAAGCGCTGGAAATGCAAACCGCGACTAACCTGAGCCTGAGTACGGCGAACACCACGACCCAGGGCTCGATCCGTGATTCGGATCCTGCCGAAGTCATGACCCGCCTGACCTTGCAGCAGACCATGTTGCAAGCCGCGCAACTGGCGTTCAGCAAGATCAGCCAGTTGGGTCTGTTCAACAAGATCTGACGATTAACGGGCGCGCGAGCGCCCGTTTGCTCTATCCCCAAGTAATGTTTTATAGCGGTTTCAAGGGTTCGCTTTGCCGAGCGGGCTTGTACCGCCTGTGAGCCCGCCGTGAATTCACTCCCTCTCGTTAGCCTTGTCATTCCCGCCTTCAATCCACGCTTTTTCGAGCGAGCCTTGCGTAGCGCTGTCGGCCAAGGCTATGGCCATCTGGAGATCATCGTTTGCGATGACAGTCGTGGCGTCGAGATCGAAAACACCGTCTCCAATGTCAGTACGCAGACCGGCGTTGTCGTGCGTTATGTGCGCAACCCGCGCACGTTGGGCCTGGTCGGCAATCTGAAAGCCTGTCTGGATCAGGCGCAGGGCGAGTTCATCAAGTTTCTGTGTGACGATGATTTGCTGTATTCCGCCTGTATCGAGCAGCAAGCGCACGAGATGCGCCGTGCAGAGGTCAGCCTGGTGCTGGCGCAGCGACTGCTCTGGGACGCCAACGACATCATCCTCCCTGCGCGTCTGGAAAACACCTCGCTGTCGCCGGTCAGTGGCTTGTTCAAGGGCGACGATTTACTGGCGATATTTGAAAAATTCCCGGTCAACGTTCTCGGCGGTTTCAGCAACGCGCTGTTTCGCCGCGCGGACGTCGCCGAGTTGCTGCCGGCATTGACCGAGGAGGGCGGCTGCTTCGTCGCGAGCCTGGATTTCGCCTTGTATGTCTGCCTGCTGCGACGCGGCAACCTGGCGGTGTCCAACAACGTGCTGAGCGCCGAGCGTCTTTATCCGGAGCGGCTGAGTGCGCAGCAACCGATGAAGGACGCGATGGACGTCGAGCGCGAGTGGCTCTCGCAAATGCTCAAAGTCCGCAGCGGTGAGTCGGCGCCTGCGCCAGGCTGGGTACGCTATATCCCGTTGGCAAAGGCTGATGAGTCGCCAAGGGTTTGGGAAGAACTGCCGCTGAGTCGTACCCTCGGTTCCCGGCAGAGCCGTCAGGAGTGTGGCGTCGGCGTCGACAGCCTGAGCTTCGGCGAACTCTACGCGCAATGGCTGGCGTGTCGGGTGCTGACCGAAGGCCAGCGCAAGTTGTTGCCGGAAACCATCGCCGGTTGGTCGCACCAGCCGCGGATCGTACCGATCATCATCGACGGCAAAGGCAGTCGCGATGGTGTGGAGCGCACGCTGGAGGCCCTCGACAATCAGGATTACCCGGCGGAACTGGTGCTGATCCTGTCCGCGTCCTGTGCCGAAGCGGAGCTGGATGGGCGCGTGTTTCGCTTGCCGCTGCAAGGCGATGGGCTGGAGCAACTCAACACCTTGCTGCCGCAACTGGAAGGCGCCGACTGGTTCTACCTGCTGCAACCCGGTGATCGTCCGGTGGCCGCGGCATTGCTGATCATGGCGGACCGCATCGCGCATTCGCGGTCTTTCACCTGCCTGTACAGCGACGAAGGCAGTCTGCGCAGTGGTGAATCGGCAGAGCCTGCGTTCAAGCCGGATTTCAACCTCGACCTCATGCGCAGCTATCCCTATGTCGGGCGGGCGCTGGCGTTCAAGCGCGAGCGGGTTCTGGCGCTGGGCGGCCTGACGTCTGACTTTGCACAACTGGCGCCTCATGACCTGCTCTGGCGCATGGTCGAGAGCGGCGGTACTCAAGTGATCGGGCACGTCGCCGAAGTGTTGCTTGAATCGAAATTCGATCTGTCCCAATGGCTTACCGACCCGGGTGTGCTGGAACAGAATCCGCGGGTGCTCGATGCGCATCTGCAGCGCGTGGGGATTGCCTACGAGACTCGACGCGAGGGCAGTGAACTGCTCAATCGGGTCGACTATCGCCATGCCCGACGCCCGCTGGTGTCGGTGATCATTGTCGCTCAGGATCAGGCGGCGGCCTTGCAGCGTTGTGTCGAAACGCTGCTGGAAAAGACCGCTTACACCGAGTACGAAATTCTCTTGGTCGACAGCGGCAGCGAAAGCGCCGAGGCGCGGACCTGGCTCGACGGCATGGAACAATTGGGCGGTGAGCTGATCCGTGTGTTGCGCTACCCGCAAAAGCACAACCCCGCTGCCATTCACAATTTTGCCGTGAGCCAGGCGCGCGGCGAGTATGTCTTGCTGCTCAATGCCTTTGCGGTGATCACGCAAGCCGATTGGCTCGACGAATTGCTCAATCATGCGCAACGCCCCGAAGTCGGGATCGTCGGCGCCAAGTTGTTCGATCCGGACGGCGGGGTGTTGCATGCCGGCCTGATTCTCGGCCTGCAGGGGCCGGCCGGGTTGCCGTTCTTTGGTCAGCCGATGCAGTCGGAGGGCTATATGTTCCGGCTGCAGGCGGTGCAGGATCTGAGCGCTGTCGGCGGTGACTGTCTGATGGTTCGCAAGTCGGTCTTCGAGGAGGTCGCGGGGCTCGACGAACAGCACTTGAAGGTCGCGTACAACGTCGTCGATCTGTGCCTGCGAATCGGTCGCGAAGGTTATCTGGTGGTGTGGAATCCGCATGCCCGGCTGGCTGTGGGCACGCGCCCGGTCGCCGTGGCAACGAGCGAAGAGCAACAACAGCACGAGCGCGAGCAGGATGCGTTTTACCAGCGCTGGCTGCCGCAGATTGCGCGCGATCCGGCCTACAACGTCAACCTTGCGCTACAGGGTATCGGGGCCAGCAACTTTAGCCTCGAACCGGGTCTGCTGACCGGCTGGAGTGCGTTTTCCAGGTCGAGTCTGCCCAACGTGCTCGTGGTGCCGATCAACGCGTCTGCCATCGGCCATTACCGCATGAGCCAGCCGATGATCGAACTGGAGGCGGCCAACCGGGTCGAGGGGCGCATCTGCTACGGCTTGCCGTCGATCGTCGAAATCGAGCGTCAGGCTCCCGACGTGATCGTGCTGCAGGGGCGCTACTCGGAGCACGCCATCGATGAAATTCCGCCCCTGAAGAAGTACTTCAGCGCCCGGCGTATTTTCGAACTGGATGACTATGTCATTGACGTTCCTCATCGCAATGCCCACATCCGTAACATGCCGAGCAAGCAGGACATGGAGCGCATGGTGCGTCGAGCGATCGGCCTCTGTGATCGGGTGGTCGTGTCGACTCAACCTCTGGCCAATGCGTTGTCGGACATGCACCACGACATTCGTGTGGTGCCGAACATGCTTGCGAAAAACCTCTGGAGCCAACTGCGCAGCCGGCGGCGCACGTCGAAGAAGCCACGGGTCGGTTGGGGCGGTGGCACCAGCCACCACGGCGACCTGGCAGTGATCGCCGAGGTGGTTCGCGAACTGGCCAATGAAGTCGACTGGGTGTTCTTCGGCATGTGCCCGGATGACCTGCGTCCGTACATGCATGAGTTCCACGGTGTGATCCCGCTCGACGTGTATCCGGCGAAACTGGCCAGCCTCAACCTCGATCTGGCCCTCGCACCGCTGGAGTTCCACATCTTCAACGACTGCAAGAGCAACCTGCGGCTGCTGGAGTACGGCGCTTGCGGCTACCCGGTGATCTGCACTGACACCGAAGCCTATCGCGGCTACCTGCCGTGCACGCGGGTCAAGACAAACACCACCGATGAGTGGCTGCAGGCGATTCGCATGCACCTGGCCGATCCTGATGCCAGCTACCGCATGGGCGACGAGTTGCGTGAGGTGGTGCTGCGCGATTACGTGCTGCGTGGCGATAACCTGCGCTACTGGGAAAATGGCTGGCTGGCGGACTGACAGGCTCCAATGCTTGCAGCAGTTCGATGAAAGGGATGAGTCCGGTGACGGGCTCATCCCTTTTTTCATGGCCGCACGTACTGCGACATACCGCGCACCGAGCTGGCGCGTTTCCTGCAAGTCCCCCTCAAATCGCCATAAAACGAGCGCTCGCGGTCATTGCCCCTGCGCCCGAAACGGCAGAAAGGTTTAGCCAGAAGGCCGCAACGCTCAAGAAAGCGACGCGCAGCCCTGTGACGAACGAGAGGGGAGAGGATGAAGGCAGTTATTTTGGCGGGTGGTCTGGGCACGCGCATCAGTGAAGAGTCGCACCTCAAGCCCAAGCCGATGATTGAGATTGGCGGCAAGCCAATTCTCTGGCACATCATGAAGCAGTACTCCGCCCACGGGATTCACGACTTTGTGATTTGCCTGGGCTACAAGGGGTACGCGATCAAGGACTTCTTCGCCAACTACTTCCTGCACACCTCCGATGTGACCTTTGACATGCGTGAAAACCGCATGGACGTTCACCAGAATTACAGCGAGCCATGGCGTGTGACGCTGATCGATACCGGTGAAGAGACCATGACCGGTGGCCGCCTGGGGCGAGCCGCGCGCTATCTGGAAAATGAAGAGGCCTTCTGCTTCACCTATGGCGACGGCGTTTCCGATTTGAACATCAGCGCGTTGGTCGATTTCCACCTGACTCACGGCAAACTGGCCACCGTCACCGCCGTACAACCGCCGGGACGTTACGGTGCGCTGGATCGCGAAGGTGACCGCGTGCTGGGTTTCACCGAGAAGCCACGCGGCGACGGTGGCTGGATCAACGGCGGCTTTTTCGTGCTGTCACCCAAGGTCCTGCCGCTGATCGAAGGCGATTCTACGTCGTGGGAGTCCGGTCCACTGGACGGCCTGGCCGCACGCGGTGAGCTGATGGCGTTTCAGCACGACGGTTTCTGGCAGCCCATGGACACCCTGCGAGACAAGAACCATCTCGAAGCCCTGTGGCAGAGCGGGGAGGCCCCATGGAAGCAATGGGACTGAGTGCGGATTTCTGGCGTGGCAAGCGCGTCCTCGTTACCGGTCACACCGGTTTCAAAGGCAGTTGGCTGACCCTGTGGCTGCAAAGCCTCGGCGCGCAAGTCAGCGGCTTTTCCCTTGATCCGTCGACCGAGCCGAGCCTGTTCGAATTGGCGCGCGTGTCCGAAGGCATCAACGATCAGCGCGGTGATCTGCGTGATCTCGGCGCTTTGTTGGAAATCATCGCCGACACCGAGCCTGAGATCGTTCTGCACCTGGCGGCACAACCGTTGGTGCGTGAAGGTTATCGCGATCCGCTAGGTACTTACTCCAGCAACGTCATGGGCACGTTGAATCTGCTCGAAGCGATTCGTCAGGTCGGTTGCGTGCGCGCCTGCGTGCTGGTGACCACCGACAAGGTCTACGCCAACAAGGAATGGCTGTGGCCATACCGCGAAGACGAAGCCCTCGGTGGGCACGATCCTTACAGCAGCAGCAAGGCCTGCTGCGAACTGTTGGCGCAGTCTTATGCAGCCTCTTTCTTCCCGGCGGACAAATACGCCGAACACGGTCTGGCCCTGGCCACTGCGCGTGCCGGCAACGTTCTGGGCGGCGGCGATTTCGCCCCCGAGCGACTGATTCCCGACGTGCTGAAAGCCTGGACCGCTGACGAGCCGGTGACCCTGCGCTACCCGCAAGCCGTGCGCCCATGGCAGCACGCATTGGAACCGCTGGCCGGTTATCTGCAACTGGCCGCCGGTCTTTACGAAGAGGGTCCGGAGTACGCCGGTGCATGGAACTTCGGCCCGGGCGAGGCGGACATGTGCAGCGTCGGCGAAGTGGTCGAGTTGCTCGCCAGTCGTTGGCCACAGGCGCGCGGTTTGCGCATTGAACCGAGCGAACTGCACGAGGCCGGCCTGCTGCGTCTGGACAGCAGCCGCGCACGTCAGGTACTCGGCTGGCAACCACGCTGGACTTTGCAGCAATGCCTGACCCAGACCCTCGACTGGCATCTGGCGTGGCAGAACGGCGATGACATGCGCGCCGTTACCCTCGGCCAGTTGAACCTGTACCGAGGCGCGCTGTGAGCGAGTTTTCCCTGCACGCCTTGCCACTGGCCGGACTGTTCAGCGTCCAGCACAAACGCTTCGAAGATCAGCGCGGGCACTTCGCCCGACTGTTCTGCGAGGGCAGTCTGAGCGCATTCGGCAGCGAATTTCATATCCGCCAGATCAACCATTCCTGCACTCGCGAGAAGGGCAGTGTGCGCGGTCTGCATTATCAGAATGCCTGCGCCCCGGAAGCCAAACTGATCACCTGCCTGCGCGGTGAGGTGTGGGATGTGGCGGTCGATCTGCGCCCCGACTCTGCAACATTTTTGCACTGGCACGCCGAGCACCTCAAGGCAGGCGATGGCCGCAGCCTGTTGATCCCGGCCGGTTTCGCCCATGGTTTTCAAACCCTCACCGAAGATGCCGAATTGCTCTACCTGCACAGCGCCGATTACGCGCCGGAGCACGAGGGCGGTCTGTCGGTGAACGATCCACGGCTGGCGATCGCCTGGCCGTTGCCTGTCAATAATTTGTCAGCGCGTGATTCCAGCCATCCCGCGCTCGATCAACACTTTGCTGGAGTGCGTCTATGAACTGCCGTGGGTGCGCCGCACCGCTGAGCCTGCCGCTGATCGATCTTGGTACCTCACCACCGTCCAACGCCTACGTGCACGCCGATCGTCTGGAACAGGCCGAGCAATGGGTACCGTTGAAGGTCGCCGTGTGTCAGCAATGCTGGCTGGTGCAGACCGAGGACTACACCAGCGCCGACAGCCTGTTCGACGCCGAATACGCCTACTTCAGTTCGTTCTCCAGCACTTGGCTCGCGCATGCCGAGCGCTATGTCGCCGAGATGGTCGAGCGCTTCGGCCTGACTGCCGACAGCCGCGTTGTGGAAGTCGCCGCCAACGACGGCTACCTGCTGCAGTACATGGCCGGTCGCGGTATTCCGTGTCTGGGCGTCGAGCCGACGCGCAGTACCGCACAAGCCGCGCGGGAAAAAGGTCTGGAAATTCGTGAGCTGTTCTTTGGTCACGACACCGCCACACAGTTGCGAAGCGAAGGCTGGGCCGCTGATTTGATGGCCGCCAACAACGTGCTCGCGCATGTACCGGACATCAACGATTTCCTCGGTGGCTTCGCGACGTTGCTCAAGCCAACCGGTGTAGCCACCTTCGAATTCCCGCAACTGCTGACGCTGATGGCCGGCGCGCAGTTCGACACGCTGTATCACGAGCACTATTCCTACCTGTCGCTGACTGCCGTGCAGACGCTGTGTGAGCGCAACGGTCTGGAAGTGTTCGACGTCAGCCAGTTGAACACTCACGGTGGATCGTTGCGGGTGTTCGTGCAGCGCAAGGACGGCGAGCGTCGCCCGGTGCAGCCAGCGGTGCAGCAACAGTTGCAGGCTGAACTGGACGCCGGGGTGAAAACCGCCGAGTACTACACGACCCTCGCGCCCGCCGCTGAACGCATCAAGCATGAGCTGCTGCGCTTTTTGTTGCAGGCCAAGGCTGACGGCAAACGTGTGGTCGGTTACGGCGCGGCCGCCAAGGGCAACACCTTGCTCAACTACGCCGGGGTCAAACCGGATCTGTTGGCCTGGGTGGCTGATGCCAACCCGCACAAACAGGGCAAGTGCTTGCCGGGCAGCCGCATTCCGATTGTTGCGCCTGAGCGGATTGCCCAGGAGCAGCCGGACTACATTCTGGTGTTGCCGTGGAACCTGTTGAGCGAAGTGACGCAGCAACTGTCTGCGGCCAAGGCATGGGGCGCACGTTTTGTCGTCGCCGTTCCGGAGTTGATCATCCAATGAGCAGAATTCATTACACCAAACCCAGCGTTGGCGAACTCGAAGCGCAATACGCCCTGGACGCTGTGCAGAACGGCTGGGGCGCACGTTGCTACGAATACCTGACACGTTTCGAGCACGGTTTTGCCGAGCATCTGGGCGCTACCTACGCCATTGCCACCTCCAGTTGCACCGGCGCCCTGCATATGGGCATGGCTGCCTTGGGCGTTGGTGCTGGCGATGAAGTGATCCTCGCCAACACCAACTGGATTGCTTCGGCGGCACCGATCACTTACCTGGGCGCCACGCCGGTGTTCGTCGATGTACTGGCTGATAGCTGGTGCCTGGATCCGCAGCGTGTCAGAGCGGCGATCACCCCGCGCACCAAGGCGATTCTCGCAGTGCATCTGTACGGCAACTTGTGTGACATGGACGCACTGCTCGCCATCGGTCGCGAATTCGGCATCCCGGTAATCGAGGACGCGGCGGAAGCCATCGGCTCGCAATGGCGTGGCCAGGCGGCGGGCTCGCTGGGGGCTTTCGGCGCTTTTTCGTTTCATGGCACCAAGACCATGACCACCGGTGAGGGCGGCATGTTCGTCACTTCCGACAAGGCTTTGTATGAACGTGTTCTGACCCTGTCCAACCATGGGCGTGTGGCGGGTTGCACCAAACAGTTCTGGCCGGAGTTTGTCGGTTTCAAATACAAGATGAGCAACCTGCAGGCCGCAGTCGGTTGTGCCCAGGTCGAACGCATCGACGAGTTGATCGAGCGCAAGCGGGCGATTTTTGCCAACTACGCGCGAGCGCTCGAAGGCGTACCGGGGGTGTCGCTCAATCCCGAACCGGCCCATGCCCGCAATGGCTACTGGATGCCGACCGTGGTGTTCGATGCCGACACCGGCATCCACCGCGAGCAAATGATTGCCGCCTTCCAGGCCGCCGACATCGACGCCCGGGTGTTTTTCTGGCCGCTGTCGTCGCTGCCGATGTTCAGCGAATACGTGGTCGACACGCCTCTGGCGTTTGCGTTGCCCGAGCGTGCCTTCAACCTGCCGAGCTATCACGACATGACCGACGCCGATCAACAGCGCGTGGTGCAAGTGGTGCTGGATCTACTTGCTCGCAGGCACGCATCGTGAAGATGTATCTGCTGGGGGCCGCCAACCCGGAAGCGGTGCGCATGCTGCATGCCGTGAAGCGCAGCACGCCGAACATCGAATTCGCCTTCCTCGACAACGATCCGCGCAAGCACGGCACGCTATTTTACGGGGTGCCGGTGCTCGGTGGTTGTGAACGGGTCGGCGAACTCAATGGCGAGGACGTGCGCTTCGTCAATCTGATCACCGGCAGTACCCGGTTACGCTACGAAACCACCTGTCAGTTGGTGGACGCCGGAGCACGCCTGGGCCAGTTCGTTCATCCGGGGATTGACCTGAGCATGATTCGCATGGGCCAGGGCAGTTATCTGCAGGAAGGCGTGCTGATGCAGGCCGAGGTGACACTGGGCGACAACACCAGCATCAGCGCCGGCAGTGTCGTGGGGCATGAGGGGCAGATCGGCCACTCGGTGTTCATGGCGCCGGGCGTGTGTATCGCCGGTTGCGTGGAAATCGGTGACGGGACCTTTATCGGCACCAACGCCACGATCCTGCCGCGCCTGCGCATCGGTCGCTGGGTAACCATCGGTGCCGGTGCGGTCGTGACCAAAGATGTTCCGGATTTTTCGGTCGTGGTGGGCAATCCCGCCAGGATCATCAAGACCAACGCAGTGCCTTACCCGGACGCCAGGGTGTTCAGGTAAGCCGTTTCCCGAATTTTTGGAGAGTTGCAATGAATCCGCATGAACAGTTTCGCGAAGAAGTAAAAGCCAACATCGAAGGCCTGCAGAACGACAAGGCCCTGCAAACCGAGTCCCTGGACTGGGTCGGCACCACGGCAAAACACAAGTACACCTACAACTTCAGCTGGATGGGCCGGCCGATCATTCAGTTCCCGCAGGACATGGTCGCGATGCAGGAAATTATCTGGAACCTGCGTCCGGACGTGATCGTCGAGACGGGCATCGCTCACGGCGGTTCGCTGGTGTTTTACGCTTCGATCCTGGAACTGATCGGACACGGCGAAGTGCTGGGCATCGACATCGATATCCGCGAGCACAACCGCGAAGCCATCGAAGCGCACCCAATGTTCAAACGCATCAGCATGATCCAGGGTTCGAGCATCGATAGCAGCATCGTCGATCAGGTGCGCGAGCGTGTGCAGGGCAAAAAAGTGCTGGTAGTGCTGGACTCCAACCACACCCACGAGCACGTCCTCGAAGAGCTGCGCCTGTATGCACCACTGGTGTCGGTGGGCAGCTATTGCGTGGTCATGGACACCGTGGTCGAAGACATGCCGGCCGATGCGTTCCCGGATCGTCCGTGGGGCAAGGGTGACAACCCGAAAACCGCGGTGTGGGCGTATCTGGAAGACAACCGCGATTTCGAAATCGACCAGTCGATCCACAGCAAATTGCTGATCACAGTCGCGCCGGATGGTTATCTGCGTCGCGTGCGTTAATCGACAAACAACGATGAGTTTTCGGCGACGCGCCGTTTGTGGGGAATATATGCAAGGCAAGAACACTTCTGGAACCGGTCTGGCACTCAACGAACAGTTGACCATTGTGCTGATCTCTCACGAACGCCCGGCGTTTCTGCGTAGAGCCATTCGCTTCTACAGCAGCCTGCCGTGCAGGATTCTGGTGCTGGATTCGTCGGCGGCGGCGCTGGCGGGCATCCCTGCCGAATTCACCAACGTGGATTATCAGCACTTGCCGCAGTTCGGCTACTGGGGTATTCGCGCCAAGCTGGCTTACGGTGTCGAGCAGTTGCAAACGCCTTACATGGTGTTTGCCGCCGACGATGACTTCCTTGTGCATGATGCCCTGCATGAAGCCGTGGCATTCATGGATGCCAACCCCGATTACAGCCTGTGCCATGGCTACAGCCTGATGTATCTGGCATTGGCCAACAGCGTCAATTATTACCGCCGTGACAAGAAAGTCTGCGAAGACTACTCGGCCGATCAGGCCGAGGAGCGTTTGCTCGATTACATGCACCAGTACCTGCCGCCGTTCTATGCCGTGCAGCGTACGGCGATCTTGCGCGACTGGTACGCGGCCATGCCGCAAGACACGATCTTCCAGTGGCAGGAAGTCGGTCACACTTATTACATGCTGGCCCGGGGCAAGGTGCGGATTCTGCCGATCCCGTATGTGGTGCGCGAAATCAACTACGAGCAGTCCGATCACAACACCGAGATCTATCACACGCTGGCCTATATGGATGGCAAGAGCGTGGCCGGGCGCGAAGCGTTCGCCGAGTTCCTCGCGTCGTTGCCGACCCAGCTCCAGCATCAGGATCCACGGCAGGGCAAACAGTTTGCCCTGAAGAGTTTTGCCGCGCTGGCCGAAAGCCTGCGGACCTACCGGGCACTCACCGCCGAGTTGATTTTCGAGTCGACCTGGATCGATATCGAGGCCGGCCCGCAGCGTCGGTTCGGGCCGAAGCAATACGTGGAAATGCCTTTCTATAACCAGGTGTTTTTCGATCAACTGACGCAATTCGAATTTCTGTTGCACGCGATGCCGGCCGGACGCGTTCAGCTCAAAGAGCTGGAAGGCATTTGGGCTCGCCAGCAGAGCCTGATGCTGGCACGCAACAATGACACTCCGGAAAGTGTCCTCGACCGCTTGTGGCAGGCGCACGACGCCAACGTGTTCAATCGCGCGGTGATCAAGCAACTGCTCGCGCAATTGCAACCGCTGGACGAGGAAGACGACGCGCCAGTGCTGCGCGATTGGGTCGCGCGTCTGGACGCGGTGTTGCTCGAAGGGCATCAGCCGACATTCGCCAAAATGCTCACCGGCCGCCTGCTCGAGTGGCTCGCCGCGCGTGCGCCGGACACCGAGCAGGCCACGGTGATTGCCCGCCACCTGGCAGATAATGCCGGTGGTCCGCAGTTCGGCATCTTCCTGCTCGATCTGGACAACGACATCGACAAGTTGCAAATCTCCCTGGACAGCTTGCTCGAAGGCCACAGTAAAGCTTTCAAGGTCGTGGTTTTCACCACGGGTGAGCCGCCGGCTGCAACCACTGCACAAAATACGCTGCACTTTGTGCGAGTGACCCAAGGCAACTTCGTCGACAAGCTCAACCAGAGCGTCAATCAATCGACCTGCGACTGGCTGCTGCTGGTTGAGG
This sequence comes from Pseudomonas sp. NPDC087598, assembly GCF_044743525.1. NCBI lineage: Bacteria > Pseudomonadati > Pseudomonadota > Gammaproteobacteria > Pseudomonadales > Pseudomonadaceae > Pseudomonas > Pseudomonas sp. NPDC087598. Next base: position 19,187 of record NZ_JBIUWQ010000066.1, read on the forward strand.
CGGGTGAAGAGTTCACGGCTGCCGGCCTGTTGCGTGCCGGCCTGGAACTGATGGCTGCGCCAGGTGTGCGTGCGGTTGCCACGGATGAAATCCAGCGCCAGGAAAACGGGGCGCTAGTGGATATGTTCCGCCCCGGCTTCAACCTGGATCTGCTGCAGAGCGTTCCGTCACTGATGGCACGGCACTGGTTGATCCGTCGCGAAGTGCTGACAGGGCTCGGCGGTTATCAGGCCGATTTCAGCAAGGCGCTGGAGCTGGATGTGCTGCTGCGCATCATCGAGGAGGGGGGACTCGACGGTCTGGCCCATCTCGATGAGCCTTTGCTGATCACCCGGGCGCCAGTGCTGGCAGAAAATCCTCACGAGCGTCAGGCGCTGCTGCGGCACTTGGGCAATCGTGGTTACAAGGCTCAGGTCACTTCGACGCAGCCTGGCACCTGGCAGATTGACTATCGTCATGCCGAGCGGCCGCTGGTCTCGGTGATTGTGGCCGCCGGCGACGATCTTGCTGCATTGAAACGCTGCCTGGATGGCGTGCTGCTCAGAACCCGTTACACCCGCTATGAGCTGTTGATTGCGGTCAACCCGAACCCGTCGGCCGAGGTCAATGACTGGTTGGCAACGCTGCGCAACGGCAAAGTGCGGGTACTGCATGCTGATCGCCCGCTCGATCAAGTCGCACTGTGCAACGCGGCCAGCGAGCAGGCGCAGGGCGAATATCTGGTGCTGCTGGCCACCGACAGTGAAGTGGTCAACCCGAACTGGATCGAGTCGTTGCTCAATCACGCCCAGCGTCCTGAGGTCGGCATCGTCGGTGCCAAACTGGTGGACCGCGACGGCAAAATCTCTCAGGCAGGTTTGATTCTCGGGTTGAACGACGGGGTGGCTTCGGCCTTCATCGGCGAGAAACACGCTAACGAGGGCTACATGCAGCGCCTGGCGGTCGAGCAGAACTATTCGGCGGTGTCGAAGGCGTGCCTGATGGTGCGCAAGGACTTGTTCAACGCGCTGGGTGGCCTGGACGACGTGACCTTCGCCGCCGGCTTCAGCGATGTTGATCTGTGTCTCAAAGCCGGGCAGGCCGGTTACCTAACCGTGTGGACGCCGCTGGTGCAGGTCTTGCACACCGGCGAGTTGCCGCAAGCTCCTGAAGCATTGGCGGCATTGCGTGAGAAGTGGAGCGCGGCCTTCGCCCAGGATCCGGCGTACAACGCCAACCTGGCGCTGACCGGCAAAGGTTTTACCCTGGGTGAAATTGCCCCGATCAATTGGGCGCAATTGCTCGGCTAAGCCTGGCGAACAGGACACAGGAATTCAGACATGTTCAACGGTAAATCGATTTTCATCTCCGGCGGCACCGGTTCGTTCGGGCGCAAATTCATTGCCCGCCTGCTGGAGCAATACCAGCCCAAGCGCGTGGTGGTGTTTTCCCGTGATGAACTGAAGCAGTATGAGATGCAGCAGACGTTCAACGCGCCGTGCATGCGTTACTTCATCGGTGACGTGCGCGATGCCGATCGTCTGCGTCAGGCCATGCGCGGCATCGACTACGTGGTGCATGCCGCGGCGTTGAAGCAAGTGCCGGCGGCGGAATACAACCCGACCGAATGCATTCGCACCAACGTCAATGGCGCGGAGAACATCATCGCCGCCGCCATCGACAATGGCGTGAAAAAAGTCGTCGCGTTGTCCACCGACAAGGCGGCCAGCCCGATCAACCTGTATGGCGCGACCAAGTTGCTCTCGGACAAGTTGTTCGTCGCCGCCAACAACATTGCCGGCGAGCAGCAAACCCGGTTTGCCGTGGTGCGCTACGGCAATGTGGCCGGCTCGCGGGGTTCGGTGGTGCCGTTCTTCAGCAAGCTGATCGCCGACGGCGCAGAAGAGTTGCCGATCACTGACGAGCGCATGACGCGGTTCTGGATCACCCTCGACCATGGCGTTCAGTTTGTGCTCGACAGCTTTGCGCGCATGCACGGTGGTGAAGTGTTCGTGCCGAAGATTCCGTCGATCCGCATCGTCGATCTGGCGCGCGGCATGGCCGAACATCTGCCGCACAAGCACGTCGGCATCCGTCCCGGTGAAAAGCTCCATGAGTTGATGGTGCCGCTGGACGATGCGCGGATGACTCTCGAGTTTGCGGATCACTACACCATCCAGCCATCGATTCGCTTCACCAGTGTCGACGTCGATTTTGCCGTCGACAAACTTGGCGAGCGGGGGAGTGCCGTGAGCGAAGATTTCGAATACCGTTCCGACACCAATCCGCATTTCCTCTCGGTCGGGCAGATCGCCGACCTGCACGCGAAGCTCTCGGTATGATTCCCTACGGTCGGCAAAGCGTCGATCAGGCAGACATCGACGCCGTCGTCGAAGTGCTGCAGTCGGACTGGCTGACCCAGGGGCCGAGCATCGAGCGTTTCGAGCAGGCGATGGCCGCGCGTTGCCAGGCCGACTTCGCCGTCGCGGTGTGCAACGCCACGGCGGCGCTGCACATTGCTTGCCTGGCGGCAGGCCTGGGGCCGGGTGATCGGCTGTGGACGACGCCCAACACCTTTCTCGCCTCGGCCAACTGTGGACGTTATTGCGGTGCCGACGTTGATTTCGTCGACATCGATCCGCTGACCTGGAACCTCGATGTCATCGCCCTCGCAGCGAAACTCGAGCAGGCCGAGCAGGACGGCGCATTGCCGAAAGTGCTGGTGGCGGTGGCGTTCTCCGGGCAGAGCTGCGACATGCGCAGGATTGCCGAACTGGCCGAGCGCTACAATTTCACGGTGATCGAAGATGCGTCGCACGCGGTCGGTGCGTCCTATGCAGGACGTCCGGTGGGCTGTGGCCAATTCGCGGCGATGACGGTGTTCAGTTTCCACCCGGTGAAGATCATCACCAGCGCCGAGGGCGGTATGGTCTTGACCAATCGCCCGGTGCTGGCCGAGCGCCTGCAACGCCTGCGCTGCCACGGCATGACCCGCGATCCGCAGCAGATGAGCGAGCCGAGCCACGGTCCGTGGTACTACGAGCAGATCGAGCTGGGTTTCAATTACCGCATCACCGATCTGCAGGCTGCGCTGGGTTTGTCGCAACTGGGCAAACTCGACGACTTCATCGCTCGGCGTCGCGAACTGGCGGCGCGTTACGACCGCCTGCTGGCGTATTTGCCGGTGACGTTGCCCAGCCTGCAGCCTGAGGCAGAGTCGGCTTGGCATCTGTATGTGATTCGCTTGCAGACCGATCGCATCAGCCTCAGTCACCGTCAGGTGTTTGAAGGCTTGCGCAGTGCCGGTATTGGCGTGAATCTGCATTACATTCCTGTGCACTTGCAGCCCTACTATCGCGATCTGGGGTTCGCCGAGGGCGATTTCCCCGAAGCCGAGCGTTATTACGCCGAGGCGATCAGCCTGCCGCTGTTTGCGCTGTTGAGCGATGAACAACAGGATTACGTGGTCGAGCAATTGCGTCGGCTGACCGAATAACTGCCGCTGTGGCACCGGATGAGTATCTGCAATGCGTCCTTTGAGTGAGCAGGAACAGTTCTGGCAGGGCGACTTCGGTAACCAGTACTTCGAGCGCAATGTGGGGCAACCGCTGGTGGCGGCGAACCTGGCATTGTTTGCCAAAGCACTGAGCCGCGCCGCAGGCATCGAGAGCCTGCTGGAACTGGGCACCAGCGCCGGCAACAATTTGCAGGCGTTGCATCAACTGCTGCCACGCTGCGAGCTGTTCGGTGTCGAGATCAACGACAATGCCTGTGCGCAGGCACGGACGTTGGGCATTGCCCGGATCTGGCAGGGCTCGCTGCTCGATTTTCCGCGTGAACGCCGCTACGACCTGACATTGAGCAAAGGCGTGCTGATCCACCTGGCCCCGGAGCTGTTGCCGACGGCTTATGCGCAGTTGTATGAGTTGAGCCGGCGCTACATCCTGATCGCCGAGTATTACAATCCGGCGCCGCTGGAAGTGTCTTATCGTGGCAACAGCGGCAAGCTGTTCAAGCGTGATTTCGCCGGCGAAATGCTCGATCGTTATGCCGATCTGCAGTTGCTGGATTATGGTTTCGTCTATCACCGCGATCCGCAGTTTCCTGTGGACGATATCACTTGGTTTCTGCTGGAAAAACGCCCTTGAGCAACGTCGCAATTATCCCGGCCCGTGGCGGCAGCAAACGTATTGCGCGCAAGAACCTGGCGCCGTTCGATGGCGTGCCGATGATGGTCCGTTCGATCCGCACGGCGCTGGATTCAGGTTTGTTCGAGCAGGTGGTGGTCAGCACCGACGATGCCGAGATTGCTGATGTGGCGCGAGCGCACGGTGCGCAGGTGCCCTTCATGCGTCCGGCGGCGCTGGCCGATGACTACACCGGCACCGCGGCGGTGATCGTGCACGCATTGCAGCAACTGCCGGCTTTTGATTACGCCTGTTGTGTGTATGCCACGGCACCGCTGTTGCAGGCACGTTATCTGCGCCAGGGCATCGAGTTGCTGGAGCAACGTCCAGACAAGTCTTTCGCGTTCTCCGTGTGCGGTTTTGGTTTTCCGGTGCAGCGTGCACTGACTCTGGACGGACAGGGTGCCTTGACCGCTTTGTATCCCCAATTTCGCGAGACTCGCTCCCAGGACCTGCCCGAGGCCTTTCAGGACGCCGGCCAGTTTTATTGGGGGCGCAGTGAAGCGTGGTTGCGCGGCGAAGTGCTCTATTCGCCCGCCAGCCTGCCGGTGATTCTGCCCCGCCATCTGGTGCAGGACATCGACACCCTTGAAGACTGGAAGCGCGCCGAATACCTTTACGCCGCGCTCAAGGCCGGTGGAGAGCTGCAATGAGAGTTTTGATTCGTGCCGACGCCTCGCCAACCATCGGCAGCGGCCACATTGCCCGCTGCCTGACGCTGGCGCGGGTGTTGCGCGGGCAGGGCAGCCACGTCGCGTTTGCCTGCCGCTGCCTGCCGGGCCATCGCCTGGATGCCTTGCGCGCCGAGGGCTTCGAGACGTTTGCGCTGCCTGAGCGCTACGCCGATGAAGACCCGCAGCAGGCCATCGAATCGATGCTGCCGTGGCAGGCCGACATCGACGCGCTGGGCATGCAGCTTGAAGGTCATGCCGAATTCGACTGGGTCATCGTCGATCACTACGGTCTCGATCACCAATGGCAAGCGGCTGCTCGACAGTGGGCGCCACGGATTGCGGCAGTGGATGATCTTGCCTCGCGGCGCTACAGCGTCGATCTGTTGCTCAATCAGAATCTCTCGGGCCTGCACGAAAATTATCGGCCGCTGTTGCCTGAAGGGTGCCGCACCTTGCTCGGCCCACGCTATGCCATGTTGCGTGAAGAGTTCAGCTGCCCGGCCATCGAGATCAAAAACCGGGCCCGACGGGTATTGGTCAACTTCGGCGGTTTCGATGCAGCGCGGCAAACCCATCATGCGATGCTCGCGCTGGCCGATTTTGCCGAGTTGCAGGTGGACTTCGTCGCTGGCGCCGACAATCCGGCATGGGCGCAGATGCAGGCCTTGGCCGAGACACGGCCGAACTGGCGTCTGCACAGTTTCGTCAGCGACTTCTACCAGCGCATGACTGAGGCTGATCTGTTTATCGGCGCCGGGGGTGGCACCAGTTGGGAGCGGGCGGCGATGGGGCTGCCGACGATCTGTATTGCTGTATCGAACAATCAGCAGGCCAACGGCGAAGTCATGGCGGCAGCGGGCGCGCATGTGTTCCTGGGCGCCCGTGAGCAGGTCAGTGTCGAGCAGTTGCGCGACGCCATCGGCTTTGTCACTGGCAATCATTATTTGCGCCAGAGCCTGGCCGAACGCTCTCGACAACTGGTCGACGGGCGCGGTGCCGAGCGGGTCGCGGCGGCACTGGCCGGTGCCGTGCTGAAGATGCGCGCGGCGACGCTGGACGATGCGCAGTTGCTGTTCGATGGGCGCAATGCCGAAACGGTGCGGCGCCGGTCGCTGGACACCGGCGTGATCGATTGGCCGCAACACCTGAACTGGCTGACGGCGACTTTGCGCAATCCGCAGCGCCTGCTGTTGATCGCTGAAGCGGACGACGGCGCAGTCGGCGTTGTGCGTTATGACCTGAACGGGACTGAGGCCGAAGTTTCGATCTACTTGCTCGAAGGGCGGATGGGGCTGGGCTGGGGCAGGGCGCTGTTGGCCCGTGGCGAGGCATTTGTTGCTACACACTGGTCGCATCTGCAGGTCATCACCGCACAAGTGTTGCCGGACAATCGTCCCTCATTGAATGTGTTTCGTGACGCCGGTTTCACTCAGACTGCCTGTGCGTTCACCCGTGTTTTGAAGGATCACCCGCATGACTAGTTTCAAGATTGGCGACCGCTTGATCGGCGCCGAGGCGCCGCCCTTCATCATCGCCGAGATGAGTGGCAACCATAACCAGTCACTGGACGTCGCCCTGCAAATTGTCGAGGCGGCGGCCAAGGCCGGGGCGCATGCGCTGAAGCTGCAAACCTACACCGCGCAAACCATGACCCTGGATCTGGCTGAAGGCGAGTTTTTCATCAAGGATCCGGGCAGTCTGTGGGCCGGTACTTCACTTTACGATCTGTACGAAAAGGCCCACACGCCATGGGAATGGCACGCGCCGATTTTCGCCAGGGCCAAAGCGCTGGGCATGCTTGCCTTCTCGACACCGTTCGATGAGACCGCGGTGGAATTTCTCGAAAGTCTCGACGTGCCGGCCTACAAGATTGCCAGTTTCGAAAACACCGATTTGCCGTTGATCCGGCGTGTGGCGGCTACTGGCAAACCTCTGATCATTTCCACCGGCATGGCCAGCATTGCCGAACTGGATGAAGCCGTGCGCGCCGCGCGCGAAGCGGGTTGCAAGGATCTGGTGTTGCTCAAGTGCACCAGCACGTATCCGGCCACGCCGCTCAACAGCAACGTAAGAACAATCCCCCATCTGCGTGAATTGTTCGGCTGCGAAGTTGGGCTGTCGGATCATTCGATGGGGGTTGGCGTATCGGTGGCCGCCGTGGCGCTCGGTGCGACGGTGGTGGAAAAGCACTTCACCCTCGACCGTTCAGCAGGCGGCGTCGATGCCAGTTTTTCGCTGGAGCCGGCGGAAATGGCCAGCCTGGTGGTGGAAACCGAACGCGCCTGGCAAGCCATGGGCCAAGTGCATTACGGCGTCACAGAGGCCGAACGCAAGTCGCTGGTCTATCGCCGCTCGCTGTACGTCACCGCCGACATGGCGGCCGGTGACACCTTTACCGGCGACAATCTGCGCGCCATTCGCCCCGGTCTCGGTCTGCCGCCCAAGCACACCGACGCGGTTCTTGGCCGTCGTGCGCGCGCGCCGATCAAGCGCGGCACGCCGCTGGACTGGTCGTTGGTCGAATAACCCGATCTGCACCGATTCGGCAAAATAGCGTGACCTGTGAGTCATAACGCGCATCTTCACTGTATTGTATTGATCGGGGAGATGGCGCCTGGCTCGTTTTCGATTCCAGTGATAGCCCTTTGCGCTCCCCGTGGCTGCCCGTTGTGGCGGCCGTTTTCTGTTTGTCGGCGCCCCTCGAAATCCTTGCGAGCGGTGGTCTTGGGCTGTTTTTTATTGGGAAGCCGTAATGATTGGCATAAAAAGCATTGCGAGCTACGTTCCTGTAGCCGGCGTGGACAATTACGCACAAGGTGCAAAATTCGAGAAGGATGAAGAGTTCATCCTTGGCAAAATCGGCTCGGCATTCCTGCCGCGCAAAGATGCTGATCAAGAGACTTCCGATCTGTGCGTGGAAGCGGCCAATGCGCTGTTTGCCAGCAACCCTGAACTGAAGCGTGAATCGATCGACGCACTGATCGTCGTCACCCAGAACGGTGACGAAGAAGGCCTGCCGCACACCGCCGCGATCGTGCAGGACAAACTCGGTCTGCCGACCAACGTTGCGGCGTTCGACATTTCCCTGGGTTGCTCCGGTTATGTCTACGGCATCTACGCGATCAAGGGCTTCATGGAAGCCGCCGGCCTGAAGAACGGCCTGCTGATCACCGCTGACCCGTATTCGAAAATCGTTGATCCGGAAGACCGCAACACCACCATGCTGTTCGGCGATGCCGCCACTGCAACCTGGATGGGCGAAGATCCGACCTGGGCGCTGGGCAAGGCCAAGTTCGGTACCGACGGTTCCGGCGCACCGCACCTGAAAGTCACTGACGGTGTGTTTTTCATGAACGGTCGTCAAGTGTTCAACTTTGCGCTGCTCAAAGTCCCGGCGCACTTGCATGAATTGCTCGACGACAGTGGGCTGAACGCTGACGACATCGACGCATTCTGCATTCACCAGGGCAGTGCGGCGATTGTCGATGCCGTGGCGCGTCGTTTCGAAGGCGAGCCTGAGAAGTTCATCAAAGACATGGTCGAGACCGGCAACACCGTGTCGTCGAGTATTCCGCTGCTGCTGGAAAAACACGTGATCGATTCCGACTGGCAGCGCATTGCGCTCAGCGGTTTTGGCGTTGGCTTGTCGTGGGGCTCGGCGATCATCTATCGCCCCTGAACCCGATTAAAAACGGCTGATACAAAAATAGCGTTCAAGGTTAACCTTGAACGCTATTTTTTTGCCTGAAAGGGAGCGCGAGGCGCCATGAGCGAGTTTTTCCAAGACAACGCCCAGGTGATCCAGCAACGCTGGCCGGCGCTGTTTGCACGATTGGTGGCTGAAGACAGTTCGGCCATTCAAGCCGAACTGGTGCAAGGCCTGGGCTCTACGTTGAGTGTGGACGGAATTCAACTGACCAGTCGTCACGACCGGATCCACGAGGCCCGAGTCCAGGCGGCCAGCCTGCCGGAAAAGCCTCGGTTGCACGTCTACGGCACCGGCCTTGGGGACTTGCCGTCGGTGTTGCTGGAGCGCGCCGCACTTGAGCGGTTGTACGTGCATATCCTTAACGGCGCCTTGTTTGCGTTGGTTCTGCAGTTGCTCGACCAGCGGCAATGGCTTGAAGATCCCAGAGTGGAACTGATGTATGCCGGCGATCATGCGGATATCTACACGCCGTTTTTTGCGCTACCCGCCGAAATGCTTCTGGCCGATGACTTCAGCGCGAAAATTCGTGATCGGCTGGTCAATGAAGTTCACCTGAGTTTCAACAATCGCGAGTTCGATCCGCAATTGCCGGCGATCCAGCAGCGCCTGCGCGATAGCCTGGAGGTGCTGCTTGCCGATGATGACGTGGCGCAACTGTTTGGCACCTGCAGCGGCCGCGAAATCTATGTGATCGGCACCGGACCGAGCCTGGAAAGCCATTTTCAACGGCTGGCGGCGGTGCGGGCTCAGGCCGAGCGGCCGCTGTTCATTTGTGTCGACACGGCTTATCGGCCTTTACGTCAGCACGGGATCATCCCCGATCTGGTGGTGACGATCGATCAGTTGATCAGCTTTCGGCATCTGCCCTTCGAGGAGTCCGACGGTATCCCGCTGGTGTACCTGCCCATGAGCTCCCCCCAGGTGTTGAAGGCCTGGAAGGGCAAGCGCTATGGCGCTTACACCGCCAGCCCGGTCTACGCCACATTGCGTGAGCAGCACCCTCGGGCCGAATTGCATGCCGGCGGCAGCGTGATTCACCCCGCCGTGGACCTGGCGGTGAAAATGGGCGGCACGCGCATCACCCTGTTCGGCGCCGACTTTGCCTTCCCGATGAACAAGACACATGCCGGATGGGACGATGGCGACCTGGGCCCGGCCCTCGAGCAGGCGCGGCACTGGGTCCATGACGGCAATGGCGAACGGGTCAGGACGCAGCTGAATTTTCGTGGCTACCTGTGCGTGCTGGAGCGTTATATCGCGCGGCATCCAGAGGTTAGCTTCCTTAACAGCAGTCGGGCAGGGGCGATGATCGTGGGCACGCAGTTCAATCCGGAGTTTGTGCAATGAGCGCGCAGGTGACGTGCATCAGCGCATGCCGGCAATGCGCCGGCTTGTTTCGTTTGGGGCGTGATGTCGAAGCGGCGCTGACGATGGTCGAGGTATTCGACGAGGCGCAGCGGTTGTTTTCGCTTGCCCCTGAGCAGGTTCAGCAGTCGTGGGCACAGGTCCTGACCGACATTCTGGCGTGTCAGGAACGCCAGGATTGGTTGGGGCTTGCCGATTTCATCGAGTATGAACTGATTGAATTGCTGGAAAGCGCGCAGCGCTGAAGGGGACCGACGGCTCTGGCACAGGGGTTGGTGGTGCGGGCAGTTTTATGGCGTCATTTTTTCGTGGGTGGGGGCGCGCTAAGCCCTTGTTTTTTTGGGAGTGGCAGGGTGATGGCAAATTTTTTTCAAAAAGCCCTCAAGCAACCTGCAAACCCGACGATAACTATTACGAAGGTTCTCTAGGCCATACCCGGCGGTTGCCAGGGCCGGAAGCCGCAGTACCCAACCAACGAGGAATTCTTCTTGTCTTTAACTGTATTCACCAAAACCACACCCGTGCACGTTCAGAAAAACCTGAACCGCGCTTCCGACGCTCTGTCGACTTCGATGCAGCGCCTGTCTTCCGGCCTGAAAATCAACAGCGCTAAAGACGACGCCGCTGGCCTGCAGATCGCTACCCGTATGACTTCCCAGATCCGTGGTGGCAACCAGGCGATCCAGAACGCCAACGACGGTATCTCCGTTGCTCAGACCGCTGAAGGCGCTCTGCAAGCTTCGACCGACATTCTGCAACGTATGCGTGAACTGGCTGTTAAAGCCCGTACCGGTACCAACGGCAGCATCGACCAGAAAGCAACGAACGACGAATTCGCCCAGATGTCGGACGAACTGACCCGTATCTCTGCTTCGACCAACCTGAACGGCAAAAACCTGCTGGACGGTTCGGCTGGTACTGTGACCCTGCAAGTGGGCGCAAACACCGGTTCGGCTAACCACATCGACCTGGTACTGAGCTCCAAGTTCGACGCCGTCAGCCTGTCCGTAGGTAGCGGTACTGTAGTTCTGACCGGTGCAAGCGTATCGGGCGCTGCTGCCAACATCGACAACGCAATCACCGCGATCGACGCTGCAATTGCAACGATCAACAGCACTCGTTCGAGCCTGGGTGCTTCGCAGAACCGTCTGACCAGCACCATCTCCAACCTGCAGAACATCGTTGAGAACACCACCGCTGCACAGGGTCGTGTACAAGACACCGACTTCGCAGCAGAAACTGCTAACCTGACCAAGCAGCAAACTCTGCAGCAGGCTTCGACCTCCGTTCTGGCTCAAGCCAACCAACTGCCTTCCGCTGTACTGAAGCTGCTTCAGTAATTTCGGAATGAGTTCGGGCGGGGGAGTGCGCTGGTCGCGCTCTCTCGCCTTTTTTCGTTAGGAGGTGATGGGCATGGACATGAGCGTCAAGCTTAACCAGTCTTATCCGGCTCCCAAGCCAGTAACGCCGGTTGCTGACAAACCGTCAGAGACGCCTAAAGTTGCCAAGACTGAAGCCCCGGTCGCTGCCAAGAGTCAGGATACGGACGATGCCAAGTTGAAGCTGGCGGTGCAGGAGATCGAGAAGTTCGTTCAATCGATCAAGCGCAATCTGGAGTTCTCCATCGACGAACACTCCGGAAAGGTCATCGTCAAGGTAATCGCAAGCGAGACGGGTGAGGTTGTTCGACAGATCCCCTCCGCAGAAGCTCTCAAGCTGGCAGACAGCCTGGCCAATGCAAGCCACGTGTTGTTCGACGCCAAAGTCTGATAGCTGGCATGAATAATGTTTGTCTGTTCTCAGGACGCGTGTAACGGTCAAAAGAATGGCAACAATCTGAAGGGAGATGCACATGGCAAGTCCAATTCTACCGGGTTCCGGACTGGGTTCCGGCCTGGACATCGGTGCGATCGTCACTGCGCTGGTCAACGCTGACAAGGCGCCGAAGCAGACGCAGATCGACACTGCGACCAAAGCCAACACGCTGAAGATTTCCGGCGTCGGTTCGCTGAAGAGTGCGTTGACCGCGTTCCAGACGGCTATGACCAATCTGGGCAGCAAGACCAATCCTGCCTTTGCCGGTTTCAACGCGACTTCGAGCAATACCAATCTGAGCGCGACGTCCGACAGCACCGCAGTGACGGGCAGTTACAATGTCGTTGTCAGTCAATTGGCCACTGGTTCGAAAGTCGCCAGCGCCTCTTTCGCCGGCGGTACCGCCAGTGCCATTCCGAGTGGTACCCTGAAAATCAGTCAGAATGGCACTGATTACAATGTCGATATTCCTGCCAATTCCACTTTGCAGACCACCCGCGACGCCATCAACAAGGCTCAGGGCGCCAACGGTATCTCCGCCAACATTGTGACCGACGCCTCGGGTGCTTCGCGCCTGGTGATCAGTTCGAGCAAAACCGGCGAAGGCTCTGACCTCAAAGTCAGCGGCATTGCCGGTCTGGAAATCGATGGCACCCAGCCGATGGGCACTAACCCGGCTGCAGGCGCTTCAGGCGCCGTCAACGGCGTCGCGATGAACGCCAAGCTGACCATCGATGGCCTTGCAGTCACCAGCAAAAGCAACACGGTGACCGGTGCAATCAGTGGCTTGACCCTGAACCTGACGACGGTCAGTCCTGTCGTGGGTAGCGTTGCGACGCCGACTGTTGTCAGCGTGGACGCCAACACCAAAGGACTGCAGACATCGATTCAGTCGTTCGTCGACGCTTACAACACGTTGAAGACCACCATCGATACGCTGTCCAAAGCGACGCCGGATGCCGATGGCAAGCTGACTGTGCAGGCGGCGTTCACTGGCGACGCGATGCCGCGCACGCTGATTGCCGATATTCGTGGCCAGTTGACGGCGGAAGGGGCTGGTGGTCCGTTGGCGATGCTGTCGCAGTTGGGTGTGATGACCGACCGTAACACCGGTAACCTGACGTTCGATACCGCAGCCTTCACCAAAACCATGGCGCAACCAGGCATGACTGGCCAGGTTCAGCAGTTGTTCACTGGCACCAACGACACCAATGGTCTGCTGGCGCGTATGAACAAGGCTGTTGACCCGTATCTCAAGCCACCGGCGGGTAATCTGAGCAGCCCTAGTTTGCTCGATCAGCGCATGGCCATTCTCACAAAAAACACCCGCAATCTGACCGACCAGCAAGCGGCACTGGACTTGCGCGTCGAGAACCTGACCAAGACGTTGACTGCCAAGTACAACGCCATGGACTTGCTGGTTGGGCAGATGAAGGCGACGGCGAGCAACATCACGTCGTTCTTCAGCTCGCTGAACGCTCAGCAGTCCGCGAAGTAACAGGCAGGCACGACAAAAACCCGGCTACGCTTTATCGGCGTGCGCCGGGTTTTTGTCTTTTTGATCTAAAGTTCTCTGACTCGTTGGCGATACACTGGTTATACGAGTCAATGTGGCAATGAGGTAGAACATGAATCCGATGTTAGCCCTTCGGCAATACCAGAAAGTCGGCGCACATGCACAGACGTCCGAAGCGAGCCCGCACCGTCTGGTGCAGATGTTGATGGAAGGTGGTCTGGGGCGTATCGCCGAGGCCAAGGGCGCCATTGAGCGCAAGGATATTGCTGCCAAGTGCACGGCTATCAGCAAAGCTGTTGGCATCATTGGCGGCTTGTGTGAAGGTCTGGATCTGGAAAACAGCGCTGATTCGGTCGGTGAGCTCAACCAGCTCTACATCTACATGATGAAGCGACTCGCCGAAGCCAACGTCAAGAGTGATCCACGGATTCTCGACGAAGTTGCCGGTCTGCTGCGCACCGTAAAAGAAGGCTGGGACGGCATTGCTCCACCAGGCCCCCAGTTTTAAGGAGAGCACCATGAGTCTTGTATTGCAGCGAATTGCCGATACCCGTGAAGCGTTGGTCGGTGCCCTGGCCGAGCGCAACTGGGAAGCCATTGGTGAGCTCGATCTGGCTTGCCGTTCCTGCATGGAAGACGTCATGGCCGAGGCTTCGCTGGACGAGGCTGCGTTGCGGGAAAACCTTGAGGAGTTGCTTCACGTCTACAAGGAGCTTCTTGAGGCGGCCATGGGTGAGCGCCAGGCGATAGCCAACGAGATGTCGCAGATCACCCAAGCGCAAAAGGCAGCAAAGGTTTACCATCTGTTTGGTTAATTAATCCCCGGTTAATCCAGACATGTGCGCCATAAATTTGACTGTGCACGGTTTTTTGACTTAACTAGTGGCTGTTTTCAGATTTCAGGCGTCTACAGGCACAAGGTGTCCTGCAAGCGTCTCGCTTGCCCCATTTTTCGGGCATTGAGTTGACTAGGGAAGTTGCTATTGCATGTGGCGTGAAACCAAAATTCTGCTGATCGATGACGATAGCGTCCGCCGCCGCGACCTGGCGGTGATCTTAAATTTTCTCGGCGAAGAAAATTTACCCTGCGGCAGCCATGACTGGCAGCAGGCCGTCGGCTCTTTGTCGTCTAGTCGTGACGTCATATGCGAACTCATCGGGACGGTCAATGCTCCTGGTGCGCTGTTGGGCTTGCTAAAGACACTCTC